>NZ_FAOZ01000040.1 GCF_001536285.1 Parafrankia irregularis
TCTCGCCGCGCTGGAAAGCGACTCGAAGAAGGTCGGCACCCAGGGCGACGGGCTCGATTTCGCGCTGCTCGTCGACGGGCTCGCCGCGGAACGCGAACAGGGCATCACGATCGACGTCGCCTACCGGTTCTTCTCCACCGAGCGGCGTAAGTTCATCGTCGCGGACACCCCCGGGCACGAGCAGTACACCCGGAACATGGTGACCGGCGCGTCCACCGCCGACCTCGCCGTGATTCTCGTCGACGCCCGCCGGGGTGTGCTCACCCAGACCTGCCGGCACAGCTATCTGGTGTCGCTGCTGGGAATCCGCAAGGTCGTCCTGGCGGTGAACAAGCTCGATCTCGTCGGATACTCCAAGGAGACGTTCGACGCCATCGAGGCGGACTACCGCCAGTTCGCCGCGCAGATCGGGCTCAGCGACATCGTCGCGATCCCGATGTCGGCGCTCGCGGGTGACAACATCACCGCGCCCAGCCCGAACACCCCCTGGTACACCGGGCCAACCCTGGTCGGCCACCTGGAGACCGTCGAGATCGACGACGATCTGGAGGACAGGCCGTTCCGGCTGCCCGTCCAGTGGGTCAACCGACCGGACCTGGACTTCCGCGGGTTCTCCGGGCAGATCGCCGGAGGAGTCATCCGCCCTGGCGACCGGGTACGGGTGCTGCCTTCGGGCCAGGAGAGCACCGTCTCGCGGATCGTCACGGCTGACGGCGACCTGCCCGAGGCCGGTGCCGGTCAGTCGGTGACCCTCACCCTCGCGGACGAGATCGACATCAGCCGCGGCGACGTCATCGCGACCGCCGTCAACCCTCCGGAGGCCGCTGACCAGTTCGAGTGCCATCTGGTGTGGATGGGCGAGGAGCCGATGCTGCCGGGCCGGCCCTACCTGCTCAAGATCGGCACCCGCACCGTCGGCGCGGCGGTCACCCAGCCGAAGTACAAGGTCAACGTCAACACCCTGGAGCACCTCGCCGCACGTTCTCTCGAGCTCAACGAGATCGGCGTCGTCAACATCAGCCTCGACCGGCCGGTGCCGTTCGACCCCTATGGCGAGAACCGGGACATGGGCGGTTTCATCCTGATTGATCGGTTCACCCACGGCACGGTCGCGGCCGGGCTGCTGCACTTCGCGCTGCGACGCGCGCACAACGTGCACTGGCAGGCCGTCGAGGTCAACAAGAAGGCCCGTGCACTCGGCAAGGGCCAGCGACCGGCCGTCGTGTGGTTCACCGGGCTTTCCGGCGCCGGCAAGTCGACGATCGCCAACCTCGTCGAGAAGCGGCTGCACGACCAGGGCTTCCACACCTATCTGCTGGACGGTGACAACGTCCGGCACGGCCTGAACAAGGATCTCGGGTTCACCGAGGCCGACCGGGTGGAGAACATCCGCCGTGTCGCCGAGGTCGCGAAGCTCATGGTGGACGCCGGCCTCATCGTGCTCACCTCCTTCATCTCGCCGTTCCGCGCCGAACGACAACTGGCCCGCAGCCTGTTCGAGGACGACGAGTTCATCGAGGTCTTCGTCGATGCGCCCCTCGAGGTCGCCGAGTCCCGCGACCGCAAGGGCCTCTACGCCAAGGCCCGTCGTGGTGAGCTGATCAACTTCACCGGCATCGACTCGTCCTACGAGGCCCCCGTGGCACCGGAGCTGCATCTCGACGCGAGCGGAGCCGTCGCCGCCGAGGCCTCCGCCGATTTCGTCATCGCCCACCTGCGCCAGGCCGGCGTCCTCACACTGCCGCAGACGTCGTGACCGGGCTCGACGCCCTCGACGGGCTGGACGATCACGCCCTCGCGGCGCAGCTGGCCGAGCTGGCCGGGGCCCTGCTGCTCGCCATCCGCTCCGAGGGCGGCAAGGAGGGTGACCGACAGTCCAACGAGCTTCTTCTGGGACTGCTGGCACGAGCCCGCCCCGACGATGCAGTCCTGTCCGAGGAGAGCGCGGACAACCCGGCACGCCTCGACCGGGAGCGGGTCTGGATCATCGATCCTCTCGACGGCACCCGTGAGTACGGCGAGCCGCCCCGGGAGGACTGGGCCGTCCACGTGGCTCTCGCCCTCGGCGGCCTGCCCGCTGCCGGCGCGGTCGCCCTGCCCGCGGCCGGGCTCGTCCTGCACACCGGGGCCCCACCAGCGTCCCCGCCTGTCGCACCGGGGCCGATCCGTCTCGTGGTGTCACGCACCCGGCCACCGGCCTGTGTCGACCTGCTCCGCACCCACCTTGACGCCGAGCTCGTGCCCATGGGCTCGGCGGGGGCGAAGGCGATGGCTGTCGCGCGTGGCCAGGCGGACGTCTACGCCCACTCCGGCGGTCAGTACGAGTGGGACTCGTGCGCGCCCGTGGCGGTGGCCGCCGCGGCCGGCCTGCATGTGTCCCGGCTCGACGGCAGCCCACTGCTGTACAACCGGCCCGACCCCTACCTCCCCGACCTGCTGATCTGCCGTCCGGACCTCGCGGGTGCGGTTATCAGCGTGCTCCGGGAGAGCTGAGCGCCCAGCCCGGACCGGTCGGCCTGATGTAGCTGCCGCAACACAGATTTCTGGTCATCGATGGTGGAGGAGACAGCTGGACATGTCCCTGTTTGACGCGTTCCGGTTCGACGGGAAGCGGATCCTCGTGGTCGGCGGTGCCACCGGGATGGGTGCCTCGGCTGCCGAACTGGCACTGAGCGCCGGCGCCGAGGTCGTGGTGATGGACCACGCCGCCGTCACGCTCGCCGGTGCGACGGCGATCACTGTCAACCTCGCGGACACCGACTCCATCGACGCAGCCGTCGAGGAGTGCGGCGGCCCGGTGCACGCCGTCCTCTCCTGCGCGGGCGTCGCCGACGGCACCCCCGGCATCGAGAAGATCAACTTTCTCGGTCATCGGTACCTGATCGAGCGTCTGCTGGCCGCCGATGCCCTCCCAGCCGGATCGGCCATCGGATTCATCTCCTCCGCGGTCGGGCTGGGTTGGGAGAAAAACCTGCCGGAGCTGCGCGAATACCTCGCCATCACCGACGTCGAGAAGGCATCGGCCTGGGCAGTCGAGCACGGCAGGGCCTCCTACCTGTGGAGCAAGCAGACGGTCTGCGCCTATGTGGCCAGCGAGGCACTGCCGCTGCTGAAGCGGGGTATCCGCATCAACGCCATCTGCCCGGGCCCGACCGAGACACCGCTGGCCCAGGCCAACAAGGAGACCTGGCTCGGGTTCGGTGCCGACTACAGAGCCGAGATCGGTATCGAGGCAGCCACATCCCTGGAACAGGCGTACCCGCTGCTCTTCCTGTGCAGCGAGGCCGCGGCCGCGATCACCGGCATCACCGTGATCACCGACTCGGGCTACTTCAGTGCCGGCGTGACCGAGTCCTTCCCCGCCGCCGCAGCAGCGGTGAAGTTCGTCCTCAGCCTCTGACCGACCGGGGCGAGCACTCTTCGACTGGATGGTTTGCTCTCTATGCGATTCGTGTATCACTACCCCGAAACCAACGGACTCGAGCGCGACATGCTCGAAGCAGGCGCCGTCGGTGACGTGGCGGCCGCAGCGGAGAAGGCCGGGTTCCACGGTTTGTGCCTCAGCGAGCACCCCGCACCGAGCGCGCGCTGGCTGGCTTCCGGCGGCCACCAGAGCCTCGATCCGTTCGTCGCGCTCGGGCATGCCGCCGCCGCGACCGAACGGCTCCGGCTACACACCAATCTCTCGGTGGCTCCCTATCGCAACCCGTTTCTGCTCGCGAAGGCGGCGGCGACCGTCGACAAGCTCTCGGGCGGACGGTTCGTGCTCGGTCTGGGGGCCGGGTACATGAAAACCGAGTTCTACGCGCTCGGAGTGAACGTCGATGAGCGCAACGCCCTGTTCGACGAGGTGCTCGACGTGCTCCCGCTGCATTGGAGCGGCGAGCCGTTCAGCTACCAGGGCCGCCATTTCGACGCTCGCAACGTGATCGCCCGGCCCCGGCCGGTGCAGAACCCCATACCGATCTGGATCGGCGGCAACTCGAAACTGGCACGGCGCCGGGTCGCCGAACGGGCGCAGGGATGGATGCCGCTGGTAGGCCCGCCCGAGCTCAGCGCCGCTGTCCGCACCACCGCGATCGGTTCGCTGGCGGAACTGAGCAACATGATCAACGAGATTCGGGAGACGGCCGCGGCCGCGGGGCGAACGGACACGATCGACCTGCAGTACTCCTACAAGGATCGTTCCATCGCCACACCGGCCGTCGACGCGGACCGCCATCGCGCGGCACTGGCCGAGATCGAAAAGGCCGGCGTGACCACTGTGATCGTGTCCAGCCCGTCGGTGTCACCCGAGGCCACCCTGGAGTTCCTTGAGACCTTCGGTACCACCTATCTGTCCTGACAGCGCTACCGGAGAGAAGCGGCGACGATGGCGGAGACCCGCGCAATCAACCCCGAGCGCAGAATGCTGGTCGACGGCCGGCTGTGCGACGCCGACTCGGGACGGACATTCGACAACATCAATCCGGCGACCGAAGAGGTACTGGGCCAGGTCGCCGACGCGTCGGGTACGGAGATGGACCGGGCGATCGCCGCGGCCCGCCGGGCTTTCGACGAGACGGACTGGTCGACGAACCGGTCGTTCCGGCGTCACTGCATCGAACAGCTGCAGGAGGCGTTGGAGGCAGCCCGCGAGGAGCTACGTGAGCAGCTGATCCTCGAGACAGGCTGCCCGCGCATGCTCACGAACGGCCCGCAGCTCGACGACCCGCTCTCCGAGGCGCTCCGCTACCCGCTGAAGCTCATGGATGAGTTTCCGTGGGAGGTCGATCTTCCGGACGCGCTGACCCGGGGGACGGTGAACCACCGGCGGATCTGGAAGGAGCCGGTCGGGGTGGTCGGGGCCATCGCGCCGTGGAACTTCCCGTTCGAGATCGCCCTGCACAAGCTTGGCCAGATCCTCGCCACCGGTAACACGGTGGTTCTCAAGCCGGCCCCGGACACGCCCTGGAATTCCACTCTGATCAGCCGCCTGGTCGCAGAGCAGACCGATTTCCCGGCCGGCGTGATCAACGTCGTCACATCCTCGGATCACCTGGTGGGAGAGAGACTGACGCTCTCTCCGCTGGTCGACGCGATTTCCTTCACCGGGTCGACGCCCGTCGGAAAGAGGATCCTGGAGAAGGGTGCGGCGACGGTCAAACGGGTTTTCCTGGAGCTCGGCGGCAAGTCGGCGACCATCGTGCTCGACGACGCCGACTTCCCGAAGGCACTCATGGCGGGCCTGGGAGTGTGCGTCCATGCCGGCCAGGGCTGTGCCATCCAGAGCCGCATGCTGCTGCCGCGCTCTCGCTACGCCGAGGGCGTGGCCATGCTGAAGGCGGCCATGGCGGCCGTTCCCTACGGAGACCCGCAGCGCCCCGATGTGATCATGGGGCCGGTGGTGTCGAGCAAGCAGCGTGATCGGGTCCTCGGCTACATCGAGAAGGGTGTCCAGGAGGGCGCGACACTCGCCGTCGGGGGCGGTCGCCCCGACCATCTGCCGAAGGGCTGGTACGTCGAGCCCACGCTGTTCGCCGACGTGGACAACTCGATGACGATCGCCCGGGAGGAGATCTTCGGGCCGGTGCTCGTCGCTATTCCCTTTGATGACGACGACGATGCCGTCCGTATCGCCAACGACAGTTCCTACGGCCTTGGCGGAGGGGTGTTTTCGGGGTCGTTGGAGCGATCCTTCGCCGTGGCGCGCCGGATCCGGGCCGGAAGCGTCGGCCTCAACGGCGGCATCTGCTACGGCGCCGACCTGCCGTTCGGGGGATACAAGCACAGCGGAGTGGGGCGGCAGAACGGGAGCGTCGGTTTCGAGCAGTATCTCGAGACGAAGTCGCTCGCCTGGCCAGCCGCCTGACTCATCGCTCCCCCGCGGGCCAGACTGCGCGCATTCGCCAGCGATTCGCCCCAGGAGTCGAAGGCTCCGCCTCAGGACGGTGGCACAGGCCAAGGCCTTCGCCGGCGACATCACCGCCGAGGTCACCAGCGACCTGTTCGCCCTGTCGCATCGCAAATGCTCTGGTTGGTGCTTTCTCTGTTGAACCTAGATAGAAATGATGGGAACGAGAAGATGGGCGGAGCGATCACGATGACCGATGAGCAAGCTCGGCAGACCCGGCCGGTCCTGGCAACGCCGTCGCAGATTCTCGCCGAGGAGACCTTGCTTGAGATCCTCGAGGACGCTCAGCTCAAGCGCTTGCAGGCCGACCTGCGCGAACAGCTCGCGGCGACCCCGCGCGGGCAGTCCCCGGCGGGCGCCGCCACCCTCGACGAGGCGATCTCCCAGTGGTCCAACTCGCTGATCATGGCGGAGATTGCGAACGTCCTGCCTCAGCCCTCGCAGATCTGGGTCACCGACGACACCCCCCGGGAATGGCTCGGCCACACCCTGCCCGGCGTCGGCACCTCCGGCGACAACCCGGACGCGGTCTACCGCATCGCCTCCGTCGACGGGGACCGGCGCTTTGAGGTCCTCGGCCGCTTCGACCCCGCCCGCCGCCCTGCGCAGCTCAACATCGAGCTGCATCGCGGAACCAAGGTCACCCCACCGAACATGGTCAACAACACGGATCTGACTCCCCTGGCCAGTATCACCGATCGTGATCTGCAGATCGCGGTGGACGGGTCCTTCCGGATCACGATCGGACCCAAGGAGGAGAGCCCCGTCCACCTTCTTTCGGCTCCCGGCCTGCTTTCTCTCGGCTCCCGGGACATGCTGGCCGACTGGGATCAGCGCCCGTCCTGGATGGAGCTGCGCCCGCTCGACGACGTCGAGCCGACCCCCTTCGACATCGCGGAGATCATCCGGTCGGTCTACCGTGACCTGCCGGGCTACCTGCTCTTCTGGGCGAATTTCCCGAACGTGTGGTTCGGCGGCCTTCACGGCAACCAGATCAGTCCCGGGCATATACGCACCGGCAGCATGTCCGGCTTCACGGTGGCTCTCAGCTGGGACCTCCGGCCGGATCAGGCGATCGTCGTGACGACGGACCCGGTCGGCGCCGCCTACACGGGCTTCCAGCTCATGGACCCGTGGATGCTCGGGCCGAATGCCAAGGAACGTCAGGTCTCGCTCAACCTGGCCCAGACCGCGCCGAACCCCGACGGCACCTTCACCTTCGTCATCGCTCACGAAGACCCCGGGGTTGCGAACTGGCTCGACACAACGGGCCTCGATGAGGGGCTCGGACTCATCCGGTGGCAGGCGGCACCGCCTGGCGCGGCAATCAGCCCAGCCGTGCTGGTGCGCGATTTCCGGGTCGTCTCCCTCGCCAACGTGGAAAGCCTCGAGCTCCCCCAGGTCACCCCCGCCCAGCGGGCGGCCCAGCTTGCGGCCCGGGCCGTGGGATATCACTCCCGCACGCTCTAGTCCCCGCACCCGTCAAGGTTCCCCGTGCGGCGTACCCAAGCCGATTGCTGGCAAGGCACCGAAATCCGCTGTGTAGCAGCGCCACCCGAGAACCAGCGAAGGGCAGGTCACCCCCCACGATGCGTACGCCGACCTTCCGCTTCACGAAACTCGTGGTCAGCGACCTCGCTGTCGCGGAGAGCTTCTACAGCGGCGTCTTCGGGATGAAGGTCATCAACCGTGTCATGACCGACGAGCACAAGTACCCACTTGAAGAGATCACGCTGTCATCCACCGGCGAGCCCGATACGCACGTTCTCGTCATCGCCAGATATCTCGAGCACGCCCGCCCGCCGGCCGGCTCGGCGTGGACCGGTTTTGTCGTCCCGAATATCGATGTGGCACTGGCGGCGGTGGAGTCGGCCGGCGGCCGGATCGAGGTCCCGGTGCACGGGAATGCCGAGTTCGGAACACGTGCGGCCATCGCGACCGATCCAGACGGGCATCCGATCGAGATCATTCAGTTGATGTATGCCTCCACGCCTGAGAGGCGAACGTTCGGTCGCTGAACTGCCGCCACCGATCAGGGGAGGCGGCCCGTGCGGGCGATCTCACCGAGCCAACGTGCGGACGGTTTCACCGTGCGGGCGAAGGTGGCCCGGTCGACGGCGATCAGCCCGAAGGTCATCGCGTAGCCGGACGTCCACTCGAAGTTGTCGAGCAGGGAGCGACCAACGGCATGCGGGTCAGACCCGACGGGCCGTCCGGCTGTTCCGCAGTACCGTCCGGCTGTTCCGCAGTATCAGAGCCAGCGCCGCCCCGGTCGCGGCAACGCCGGCGGTGAACAGGAGACCGTTGGAGTATCCCTCGTCTCGGTAGAACCGGATGCCGTGAATGATCTGGCTGTCCCGGGCAAGAATGATGAAGGTCAGTTGGCTGAGAATGGTCTGGGTGGCCCCTTGCGCCATTGACTGGGCGCCGTTGGCCAGGGCCTGTTCCGCTGGGTGCACCGCCTGGATGACCAGGATGGGAACGGTGGCCACCACGAGGCCCATGCCCACCGCGGTCCCGGCGCCGAGGAGCATCAACTGCGGCACGGTGTGGTGGTATACGGAGATCGCACCATAGCCGCCGGCGACGAGCAGGCCGCCGACGGCCAGCAGGAGCCAGGGGTCGATCCGACGGGCAGCCATCCCGGCCGCGATCGCGCCCAGAAGAACCAGGACGCTGCTGGGAGCATTGATCAGCGCGTTTTTGGTCGCGGAGAACCCCAGGCCGTCGGAGACGCCGGGGATCGTCGGCATCAGGGCGAGCAGGAACATCACCGTGCCGACGGCGTACGCTGCCCCGCCGACCAGTGACGTCGTCAGCAGCATGGTCCAGAACGACCGCCGTTTCAGCAGGGGCAGTGGAAACATCGGATGCGGCACCCGGCTTTCGACGAAGGCGAAACCGGCCACCGCGGCGAGACCGCCGCCGATGAACAGAGGGGTGCGGGCACTGGCCCAGCCCCAGCCTGCGCCTTCACCGATCCCGTAGATGACCGCGGTCAGGCCACCGCCGAGCAGGAGCCCGCCCAGCCAGTCGATGCGGGTGCGTTCCTCGCGCACGGGACTCTCGGGAACGAGAAGCACGAGCGCCGCAAGGCTGAGCGCGCTGGCAGCGGCCATGAACCACAGCGCGCCACGGAAGCCGAAACCGTCGACGAGCCACGCGGACAGAAACGGGCCGCCGAGCGCGACCAGCCCGACGCCGCCGCCCAGCAGGCCGCTGGCTGGACCAACGAGCCGGCGCGGGAAGACATCACGAACCATCGAACAGGCCAGCGCGGCGATCGGACCGTAGCACCCGGCAATGCCACGTCCGATCAGCAGCATGGAGTAGTTCGTCGCGAGGGCGGCGATCACGTCACCCACCAGGCCGAGGACGGTGATGACCACCATGACGCGCTTCTTGCCGTACATGGCCGCAGCCTTGACCACGAACGGCGTGACGAAGGTGCCGACCAGCGCCGTGACCAATGTGAACCACGAGATCCTCGCGGTGTGAAAATGTATGGCGATCTCGGCCTGAATGTTGCCGGACAGCAGGCCGACCAGCCCCAGGAGCTGGGATGCCCACATCAGCACAAGCAGGATCAACGCATGTCGCGCGCCGAATCCGGATTCTCCGGATGCTGTCCGGGACGGGGCCGCGATAAGGGTCATGAACGGCTCCTGTCTGCTCGAATGATGAAACCCCTGGCACCAGGGGCACGCCGACAGCGCCGTAATACCGTTGTTCAGGACGGGCGACGGCCCGGCTACAACGGAATGGAACCGCCGCCACTGGCCGGGCTGTCATGGAGTTCCAGCCGCCGCGGTGTGGCGTCACGCGGTAGGTCGAACACCATCCTGCCGTGAATGGACGCACCCGGCTCGGCGGTGTTCCAGATCGTCTCGCCGGGCAGGTAGTAGCGCGACAGGTAGTCGGCGGTGCGACGAGCCCCGGTGCTGTCGTACACGTACTGGTAGGAATTATCCAGGGCACGGGGCGACGTACCGTTGTTACGGATCGTTATGGCGACCAGGCAGAACTGGCCATCCGGGTGGCGGGCCAGGAGCCCGAGGCCGAGTTGTTCGACCTCGCATTCGACGCCGTCGACGGCAAACGACAACGGGCCGTCCCGGAAGGCGCCGGGGCCAGGTGCGGTACGCGGGCCGGAAAGCGGCATGGCCGAGGAGTCCGCCGGTACGGCCGGGGACGCCACCGACGCCACCGACGCGGCCGGGGTGGCCGGGGATTCCACCGGCGTCGCCGCAGGAGTGGCCGGCTCAGCCGACGTCCCGTCATCACGGTTCGCCGCCAGCCTGATCGCGGTGAGGGCCACCATGACCAGCACCAGGCTGGCGGTCAGCGGAACGCGGCCACGCCCCCGGAGCCGCCACCGCGCATGCGCGGACCGGTCCGCGGACCGGTCCGGCGAGGGCGCGAGCTCCGCGGTGAGCCCGAGCAGGCGGACAGCCGGATCGGTGGGGTGCTCCCCCGGCCGGCGCTCGACCAGACGCAGGAGCAGGTCCCGGGCATCAGGCCGGCCGGCCGCGTCTTTCGTCAACGCATCGCGGACGAGATCCACCACCTGCCCGGGCAGGCCGGTCAGGTCCGGTTCGGCGGCGGTGATCCGGTGGGAAAGCTCGACATCCGGGCCGTCCCCGAAAGGGTGCCGCCCGGTGCCCGCATAGGCGACAAGAATGCCCCAGGCAAACACGTCAGCCGCCGCCCCGATCGGCTGACCGTTGATCTGCTCGGGTGCCATCCATCCCGCCGAGCCGAACCCCCAGGCCGTCGGCTTACCGGCGCCGTCCAGGGCACGGGCGATACCGAAGTCAATGACCCGCGGACCGGTCAGTGAGAGGATCACATTGCTGGGTTTGAGATCCCGGTGGATCAGCCCGGCATGGTGAATCGCGGTCAACGCCGTCGCGACCCCGACTGCCAGCCCGGTAAGAGTCGACGAGTCGAGCGGCCCCCCGTCGGCGACAGCGTTGTCCAGCCGGGGGCCGCCGATGAACTCCGTCACCAGGTACGGCGCGAACGCCTCCGGGTCGGCGTCGAGAACTTCGGCGGTGCAGAACGAGGCGACGCTGCGAGCCGCCTCGACCTCCCACCGGAACCGCCTGCGGAACTCCTGGTCCCTCACCCGATCCGACCTGATCACCTTGACCGCGACCGGCCTCCCCTGCTGGTCGCGCGCGTAGTAGACGGCACCCATCCCACCCACGCCCAACCGGCTCATCAGCACATACGGGCCGATGACGGTCGGCTCGTGCGGAAGCAGGGGTTCACCCGGGACGGACACACCGCGCGCAGTCTCCACCGCTACCTTCATCCGAGCCGGGGCCGGCCGCACATTCTGATCTGGTCGACGGCCGTGCCCGGGCGTCTATGCACCCCCGCGCAATACTGCCCCGGCCGGGCCGCTCCGTCATCGTCCATCCGCAGGCAGTACCGGCTACATATGACGCAGTACTTTTCCGGCCGTCGTACTCCAACCGGAGTACCTGCCGCGGCTCCGGCTCCGGCTCCGCAGCGGCCGGCTGGCCGGCTGGCCGCCGGCGCCCTGACCGCCCCCGGACACCGGCAACCGCCGGCCTGCCGCTCGGCCTACAGGCAGCCGTATGACCACTGTGTCGTCAGGCGTTGTCGGCTGGGTAGTGCACCCCGATCCGGGCTCGCGCAGTGTCGAGGGTTCGCATGATCGAGACGGTTTCGTCCAGCGGCATGATGTCGCTTTCGAGGTGCCCCGACCGCAGCCGTTCGTGGACGTGGCGGGCCTGGTGGTGCAGGCCGCCACCGGCCGTCTCGTCCCCGTCGCCATCGCCGTCCCGGGCGGCCGGCAGGTGCAGGCGCTCGACGGCACCCGCCCGTTGCACGACGAGTTCGTCGGGGCAGTGCATGAAGGCGGGCAGCTCGATGCTTCCGGCCGTGCCGGTGACCCGGCCGGCGCACGCCAGACTGGCCCGCAGAGACGCCTTGGCAACGGCGAACGCGCCACTGTCGTAGGCGCCACTGTCGTAGGAGGTCAGGACGGCCAGGTGCTCATCGACTCCGGTCTCGCCGAGCTGCCCGAACGCCGCCACCCGGCTCGGCTCACCGAGCAGCATGCTGGCCAGCGACACCGGGTAGACGCCGAGGTCCAGCAGTGCGCCACCGCCCAGGGCCGGGTCGAACAGCCGGTGGGTGGGTGTCATCGGCACCCGGAACCCGAAGTCGCCCTCGACCGAGAGCACGGTGCCGATCTCGCCGGCCGTGACCAGCTCGCGCAGCCTGACGTAGGCGGGCAGGAAGCGGCTCCACATCGCCTCCATCAGAAACCGGCCCTGCGCTCGGGCCGCCGCCACCATTTCGGCGGCCTGGCCGGCGTTCAGCGCGAACGGCTTCTCGCACAGCACGCCGTGGCCGGATTCCAGGAAAAGCAGGGTGTGCTCGTGGTGGTGCGAGTGGGGGGAGGCGACGTAGACGATGTCGATGTCGTCGTCGGCGGCCAGGCTCTCGTATGAGCCGTACCTGCGGTTCGGCGCGATGCCGTGGTTCTCGCCGAACTCGTCGGCGGTCGCCCGGTTGCGGGAGCCGACGGCCACCAGTTCGGCTTCCGGAAGGCGGCCCAGCGCGTCGGCGAAGCCCCTGGCGATCGCTCCGGTCCCCGCGATTCCCCAGCGTAAGGCCATGTGTACCCCGTTCTCCGAAGGATGCCGCGGGCGGGTGCCGCCCGTTCCTCTCACGATCGGGGTAGGTCGGCCCGGCGGGCGGTGTCACGCAGCATTTGCACCCGGAGGTTACACGTGTAACATGACCCTCGCCGCGAGTTACACGTGTAACTTGATCACACAGTCGAACGGGTGTGCCGCGGGCAGAGGATGGGTGATCGCACGATGCCGGTAGATGGTCGACGGGGCGAGGAGCTGTCGAGGCTGCCCGCGGCGCCGGGGCCGGGGCCGGGGCCGTCCAGGCCCACCAGCGCCGACGTGGCACGGCACGCCGGTGTGTCACGGGCGACGGTCTCCCACGTCCTCAACGGCACCGACCATCCGGTCAGCGAACAGACCCGACAGCGGGTCCTGGCAGCGGCGCGGGACCTGCAGTACGCGCCGAACGCGTCCGCGCGGGCGCTGCGCGCCGGGCGCAGCAACATCGTCCTGGTGCCCATGCTGCGGTCCGCGACCGTGCCTGGTGCGGACCGGTTCCTCGAGAGCCTCGACCGGGAGCTGGCCGCTCGCGACCTGGTCCTGCTGATGCACGGCGACCGCACCACCAGCGGGGTGCGGGGGGCCCAGGCCTGGGCCGAGCTTCGCCCCGCCGCCGTGTACGTCAACGTGTCCCGCGGTACCCCGGCCGCCGTGGAACTGCTGCGCCGGGCGGGCGTGCAGGCAGTCCTGCTCACAGGTGCCCCGCGGGTGGACTACGCGCCCACCGTGCCGCTCGATCCCGCCGCGGTGGCCCGCCTCGCGACCCGGCACCTGCTCGCACGGGGCTGTCGGCGCCTCGCCTGTCTGGTGCCCAGCGGGCCGCTGGCGGAGCTGCCCACGCAGCGTTACGAGGCGGTCATGGAGGTGGCGGCGGCCGACGGCGTGCCCGTCGAGCGGGTGGACTGCGAGCTCTCCTCGGACAGCATCGCGCCGGTGGTGGACCGATGGCGCGACCCCGCGCAGCGGCCGGACGCGGTGTACACCAACAGCGACCCGTTCGCCATCCTGCTCATCGACAAACTGCGCGCCGCGGGCATCGAGGTTCCCCGCGACATCGCGGTGGTCGGTTCGGGTGACCATCCGCTGGGCGCCGCGCTGCGGCCCGCGATCACCACCGCCACCTTCGACGTCCCGGCGATAGCGCGGGTGGTCGCCTCCTCGATCCGGCGGCTCCTCGACGGAGCGGACCTGGATCCGGGCCTGGAGGCCGCTCTGCGACCACACCTGATTGTCAGGGAGTCCGGGTGAGGACCTTTCCCCGGGAAAGTCCTCACTTCATCCCGCACCTACGACGAGAGGACTTATCCACATGACGGACGATCTGTACTGGGACCCGTTCGACAAGGAGATCGACGTCGACCCGCACCCGCGGTGGAAGCGGATGCGCGACGAGGCGCCGGTCTATCGCAACGAGAAGTTCGACTTCTACGCCCTCTCCCGCTTCGCCGACGTCGACGCGGCCCACCTCGATCCGACGACATACAGCTCCAGGTACGGCACCGTCCTCGAACTCATGAAGCCGGAGCCCTGGGACACCGGGCAGATAATCTTCATCGACCCGCCCGCGCACACCACCCTGCGCGTGCTGGTCTCCCGGGCCTTCACCCCGCGCCGAGTCGGCGGTCTCGAAGGCGTCATCCGGGACCTGTGCGCCGAGCTTCTCGACCCGCATATCGGCGGTGGCGGGTTCGACTACGTCCAGGACTTCGCCGCCCAGCTCCCCTCACTGGTCATCTCCCAGCTCATCGGCGTCGACCCCGCCGACCGGGAGGACGTCCGAAAGATGATCGACGGGACGTTCTACCTGGACCCGGAGAAGGGCATGTTCAACGAGACCGCCATGGCGGCCACCGCCCGGTTCCACGGCTACCTGACCGCCCAGCTCGAGGAGCGGGCCAGGAGCCCCCGCGACGACATGATGACCGCGCTCATCCAGGCGGAGATCGCGGCCGAGGGCGGCACCCGCCGCCTGAGCCTGCGCGAGGCCACGGACTTCACCGCGCTGCTCGTCTCCGCGGGCACCGAGACCGTCGCCCGTCTGCTCGGCTGGGCCTGCGTGCTGCTGGCCGCCCACCCCGACCAGCGGGCCGACCTGGCCGCCGACCCGGCGCTGCTGCCGGGCGCCGTCGAGGAGACCCTGCGCCACGAGGCACCGTCTCCCGTCCAGGGGCGCATGGCCACCCGCGACATCGACCTGCACGGCACCCGGATCCCTGCCATGTCGAAGGTTCTGCTGCTCACCGGCTCCGCCGGGCGGGACGACCGCAAGTACGACGACCCGGACCGCTACGACATCCGCCGCTCGTTCGACAGGCACCTCTCCTTCGGCCGCGGCGTCCACTTCTGCCTCGGCGCCTCCCTAGCCCGCATGGAGGGACGCATCGCCCTGGAGGAGACCCTGCGCCGTTTCCCGACCTGGGACATAGACCACAAGAACACGGTTCGCCTACATACCAGCACCGTGCGCGGCTACGAGAAGCTGCCGATCATTCTCTGATCGGCAGCCTCCACGCCGCACAGTTCACCCCAGCCCCAGCCCCGGCCCCGGCCCCGGCCCCGGCCCACGTCACCTGACGATCACGCCGGTGTTGTCCGCGTCGCCCAGAGCAGGGCGACGAGTGCGAGTGCCATCCAGGCCGTGAGGTAGCCGAACGCGAGCGCGGGCGAGGCCACGGTGTACAGGAGCCCCGCGACGACGCTGGCGGCGGTGTTGCCGACCGCCTGCACGGTGGCGAGCAGTCCGAACGCCGACCCACGGATCTCCTCGGGAGCGAACGCGGCGACCGCCGCGTGCTCCGCGGTCTCCGCGCACCCGATCCCGAAACCCGCCAGGACGAACCCGACCCCCAGCAGCCAGACCTGCGGCCCGGCCGCGGCGAACAGCAGGTAGGAGGCCAGAAACGCGGCGACGCCGGCGACGGTGACCAGCAGTGGCCCGCGCCGGCCGAGCCGGTCGGAGATGCCTCCGGCTGGGAACGACGCGGCTGTGGCGGCGATGTTGTAGGCGATGTACAGGCCGATCGCGATCTGGGTGGCGGTGCCGGTGCCGTGCCCGGGGGCCAGCAGATCCGTGGCCCGCAGGATCAGCAGGGCGGCGGCCGCATTGCCGACCTCGAACGCGGTGAAGCCGGTCAGCACCCGGCCGAGCTGGCCGCGCAGCACCGGACGGACCTGAAAGCGCAGGCGGCGGCGTTCACCGGCCCGGGGCACCTTCGCCTGCCGGATCGCGTAGCCAACCGCGACCGCGGCCAGCAGCCCTGGGATCACCGACAGCAGCATCGCGGTACGCACGCCGACCAGCGACACCAGGCCGAGTGCGAGCAGCGGGCCCACGATCGCGCCGAGATTGTCCATGGTCCGCTCGAAACCGTAGGCCCGGCCGTAGGCGGCGGCGGGCACGACGTCGGCGAGCAGCGCGTTGCGGGCCGGGACCCGCAGCCCCCGGGCCGCCCACGCCGCCCCGCGCAGGACCCCGGCCTGCGCGGTCGAGGTGGTCGCCCCGATCAGGGCGGCGAGCGCGGCGGTGGTGGTGTAGCCGCCGATCGCGACCGTCCGGCGCCGGCGGGGGTCGTCGGCCAGGGCGCCGCCGACGAACCGGCCCGCACCGGCCAACCCGTCCGAAATGCCCTCGATCGCGCCCAGCGCGGCGGCCGGGGCGCCCAGGGTCACGGTGACGAAACCGGCCATCAGCGCGGTCGGCACCTCGTGCCCGACATCGGCGAGGAAACTCGCCGTCCCGATTCCCCCGACCCCGGGGGTGAGCCACAGCCGCCCGGACGGCTCCCGCGCCGGGTCAGTCGTCGCCTCCGACGTCTCCCCGGCCGCGGTTCCGCTCCTGGCCTCACTGCACTCGGCCTCACCGCTCTCGGCCTCACTGTTCGCCGTCTCGCTGCGCACATACGGAAGAAAACAGCTTTCCTCGCCGAAAATGCAGTCTGTTCCCGGTCGCCCTACCCGCTTACAATGATCTTTGTACCGGTCTGTGCCAACACTGCCCGCACCAACGACAGCAGGGCTATTCCGCCGACGGCCGGTCCACGTCCACCGGTCGGACCATGCCGGTGCGGGTGAGGTCATAGCCGCCGAGTGCCGTGATCGCCTGATGCAGGGCGGGGTCCCGCAATGCGTCGAGCAGCGGCCGGGCGGCGCCCAACGACTCACGTCCGAGCGCGATCTCGTACGGCTCCCACCGCAGCGGCACGAACTCCAGCCCCAGATCCGCGAGCCCCGCCCGCACGCCCAGCCCCACGTCGGCGATGCCCAGCGCGACCGCGAACGCGACCTCCATATGCGAGGGAAGCACCGGTCCGGCGACAGCGTCCGGGGCGATCCCCTCGGCGAGCAGCAGCTGATCAAGCAGTACTCGGGTGCCCGCTCCGAGCTCACGCCGAGCGACCTGGAGACCGCCGATTCCGGCGGCCGAGGCGAGCCCGCGTGGATTGCCGGCCGGGACGATCAACCCCTGCTCACGCCGCCACAGGTGGATCAGGTGCGGGTCGTCGCGGGCCAACACGGCCCGAACGAACGCCTCGTTGTACACGCCGTCGCGATGACACAGGTGGATCACCGCACCGTCGGCTTCACCACGGATGACAGCGCGCAGACCAGGGAAACTGCCCCGCGCACCGACCGGCGTCACGGCCGGGCCGAGGCGACCGAGCAGAACACCCAACGCGGGATCGTCGCTGCCGGCGAGCCGGAACACCCTCCCGGGCTCCAACAGCCGCGCCGCCGCGATCACGCCCTCCGCCGCGACCCGGGCCCGCCGCCGATCCGCGATCGTGATCACCGCACCGTCGGCCAGATACCGGTACGCCCGCACGACCGTCGACGAGGTCGTCCCCAGAACCCGGGCGTACTCCCGCACCCCGGGCAGCTCCGTCTGCGCGGCCAGTTCTCCGGACCGCACACGACACGCCAGTTCATGAGCGATCTCCACATAACGGGCCATGGCCGCCGACTGTAGGGCCACCAGCCGAATCGTGGGGAGAAACGAGCGCACTCGGGCCCTGATCTTCCCGGCTTGGTCACCAACCTGGGCGGGCACGACCTCGTCCCGCTCGACGCCGCCTTCGGCCGCATCGACGACACCCTCGCCGGCGGACCGGTGGGCGCCGTTCCCCGCGTGGAGCGCGTCGGCGAGAGCCGCGCGGCGTCACCCGGCGCGGTCGAGGCGGATGACGCCGTCGTACGCCTCGCGGGCATCGAGGAGCTGGTCCCAGTGCTCGGCGACCCAGGCGCAGGCAACCGTCATCGGCTCCAGCATGCTGCGGCCCAGCGCGGTCAGCTCGTACTCGACATGGGCGTTGGCCCTGGCATCCAGGACGGTGCGGGTGATCAGGCCGTCCCGTTCGAGGGAACGCAGCGACTGGGTGAGCACCTTGGGAGTGACCCGGCTAAGTGGCACGCGCAGCTCGGAGAACCGGCGCGGCCCGTCTTCAAGGCAGCGGATGATGAGGGCCGCCCACTTGTCGCCGAAGCGGATCGGGTTGAGCGAGGACGGGCACAGCTCGTCGAACATGTCGGCGGGCAGAGGCTCCCTCACAGCCTCACGATAGCCAGACAACCGGTATCCCCGCGGTAACCGTCGTCCTCGCTAGCGTCCGCGCAACGGCCGGCGCAAGGGCGCCGGTTCCCGAGAGAGGGGTTGCCGTGGACATTGTGGTGTTCGGCGCAGGCGGGCGTGCGGGGCGGCAGGCTCTCGCCGAAGCAGGTCGCCGCGGCCACCAGGTCACCGCCGTGGTCCGCGACCCCGCCCAGCATGGTGACCTGCCGTCCGACGTCCGGGTGGTTGCGGGCGATGTGACGGACGCGATGAGTGTCGAGCGGGCGGCGGCCGGGCAGGACGCGGCGATCAGCGCCGCGGTCGACCTGTCCGTGCCGGCACACGATTTCTTCACCGCATCGTCCCGCGCCCTGGTCACAGGGCTGGCCAGGGCGGGCGTGCGCCGTCTGGTGGTCGTCGGCCTCTCCTCGATCCTGCCGGGGGCATCCGGCGCCGCGTTGATGGACGAGCCCGGCTACCCGAACGAGTACCGTCCTTTCTTTCTCGGCCACGCGGCGGGCCTCGACGTGCTGCGCACCTGCGAGCTCGACTGGGCGTACATCGCTCCCGCCGGGGACTTCAACCACGACGGGGCGCGCACCGGCCAGTACCGGGTCGCCGAGCACGGCGACGCGGCCAGCCGGATCGGCTACTCGGACTTCGCAATCGCGCTGCTCGACGAGATCGAGGAAGCGCGTCACCACCGCGCCACCGTCAGCGTCCGGTAGGCACCGACCAGGGAGACGGGTCGTGACCTTACCGAGTCAGGGTCGACTGCCTCGGCCGTCTGGCGCGGGGGCATCCGCGTTTCCGGAGTAGTCGGGGGTCCGCGCGGCTACGAGCCACCGAGAAATGCGGCTTCGCCGTTCGGCCGGGCCTCGATGCCGACTGTCCGGCCACCAGCCCCTTTCTTCAACGCGGGGGTTCAGTGCCCTGGGTGTGAGTGGCGTCGAGGAAGGCGGTGTAGGAGATAACGCTGGGAATGGGACGCCGAGAGCACCGGCGGTGCCGGTCAGGGTCTTCTCCTGGCCGAGGAGACGTCCGTCGGTCGGATCGATGAGCAGGGTGTAGCGGGTCGGCAGTCCGGACATCGCGCTGTCGACCGCGACCGCGAGGGCGGGGCGGCCGGCCCGGTCGACGGTGCGGCCCTGGAAGTAAAGGTCCGGAGTGGAGGCAAGAACGTCGAGAAGGGCGGCGCGCACCGGTGCGGGTGGAACCTGTTCGAGGCAGAGATCGGCGATGGCGACGAGGGTCTCGGCGGGGCCGTTCTCAACTGGATGACTGGTGGCGAGGAGGGCTGCCAGCTCGGTCGTGCCCGTGGGCAGGTCTGCTGGATACATGGCACCCAGGCCGCCAGCCGGGAAAGTCTCATCAGCAGGATCGGCTATGGGACGTCCTTCCTCCTCCCATGCCTGCCGCGCATCCTCCGAAGGGAACTGCGGCTCGCCCGCGACGGTTCGAATGCGCCCGGAGCCGTCGGGAGCACGCCAAACCTCACGGATCTCGGGCAGGACCGCCGAACGGACCTGGACACCATCGATCCGTGTGGACAGATCCCAGCTCTGCGTCCGCACGTATCGATAACCAGTGCTACTGCTCGCAGGAGCCTCGGCCGCGCGGATGCGGCCGGCGACGGCCAGCAGCGCCTCCCGGGCAGATCCCGCCTCGGCCTGGTAGGTCAGCGGCGGTGGTGTAGCGGCCTGAGCCAGCGACGGGGCGGTGCCCCGCGGCAGGCCGAGCTGAGTCACGACGATCGCTACCAGGACGGCAGCCATCCCCACCGGCGTTAGCCACAGCGCGTGTGACCGGCGTCGAGCGGCGCTCTGGCTTCGGCCGCGCCGTCCCGGGTCCCCGGGGGTGTCAAGGATGCGGGCAAGGACAGCTGTGTGATCCGTAGCCGCGGTCTCGTCGATGCCGTCTGCCGGGTCGTGACCGCCAAGAATCCGGTCGGCGACCACGGCCTGAGGCACAGCAGCGCCTCGATCCACCTTGCCGAGGAAGTCGACATCACGTTGGTGTCGAAGCGGCCTCGACGACCATCACCGGGCATCTGTACACGCACCTGCTGCGGTCGTCCGGGGCGCAGACTGCGGAGACCGCTGCCGCCGCGATCCCTCGGAAGCGCGCGAACGTGCCCACATAGATCATCGAGCGAGGCGGACGTCAGCCCGGACGACAGACGTTCGTTGAGCCGCAAGGGGTGCGGTCGACCATTCCCACGATCAGGTTGCGGAGGATGCGAGATTCGAACTCGCGAGGGGTTGCCCCCAACACGCTTTCCAAGTCTGTGGCACCCCGTTTGCGGCCGTTCGCAGTGGTACGCGCGTGATACGTGACGGCCAAACGATCCTTGGCGGACGCCCCCGAACGAACGTGAACGAGACCAGAACTGAGACCGCCGATCCACCAACTTGCCCAGCCGGGGAGTGATCGTGTACGGTCCTAGATCAAGGCAGACGCGCCTGCCGGCTCCGAGCTACCGGGACCCACGCACCCGCAGCGATGAGGACAAGAGGCCTTGACTCAGCGCACTCATCCGCACGTTTGGCATGACCGCCGATCTTGCGGAGGGCGTGGGACTCCGTCGGAGGATGTCGTGTCCAAGAACTTCAAGCGCAAGCCCGTAGCGGATCGTGCCCGGGTGAGGGCTATTCGCGCCCGTCAGGCAAGGACCGGCGAGCCCTACAGCGTCGCGGCCCGCATGGTGGATGTCGAGGTAGCTGCCGCGCAGGAGCACGCGAAGCAACGCAGCGCGGACGACCAGGGACTGAACGTCTCCAAGCTCGAGACGGCCCTAGGCATCGATCCGCTTCTTCGGGACCGGATGGCTCGCATCGTTGCCGACTACCAGGCATCCGCATTCGCCTCGATCGCCCGAGCGCTCGCCCCGGCACAGGAGGCCGCCGCCGCCTCGATCGCTGCGGCGGTCAGTCCGATGCAGGAGCTCGCCAAGACCCACCAGGCATCCACGTCCGCCTCGATCGCCCGAGCGCTCGCCCCGGCGCAGGAGGCCGCCGCCGCCTCGATCGCTGCGGCGGTCAGTCCGATGCAGGAGCTCGCCAAGACCCACCAGGCATCCACGTCCGCCTCGATCGCCCGAGCGCTCGGCCCGGCACAGGAGGCCGCCGCCGCCTCGATCGCCAGAATGGTCGAAGTCGCCCAGGTACCCACCTGGATGGACGATGTCATCCGTCTCCAGGAGCGGATCGGCAAGATCTACGGCGTCTAGACCCATCACACGAAGCAGCCGGTACCTGGCTCAGGTACCGGCCGCTTCGCGTTCCCTACCGTCGAGTGCCGCGGAGGCACGTGCGACAGCCTTCATGACGGTTCGCGACGTAGTCGAGGTGGAACCCGCCGACCTTCCGCTTTTCAGTGCCACGGTGTTCGATTCACCACCGTGCCGGGCCATTCAACCCGCTCGTCCGCGGATGATCCGACACAGCCGCGACCATCGTTGAACGGCAGTGAACGAGACCAGGACTGAGACCATGCGGCCACGTCACGTTGACCGGAGGAAGCAGGGGCACGGGATCCGCGTCGCGAACCTGGGAGGTCGACGGCTGGCCAGCGCGACTGTGGCCATGCCGCAGAAGACAACGTCTCTGGGCTCTACGTTGCCCTAACGTCCGTCTTCCAGACTGTGACCTACGGGTGGTCCGATCAAGCCCAGCCAACCGGCCCGATCGAGGCTTCCAACCAGCGTGCGCTTCGTGCATCGGTGATGGCGATTTGCCTGTTTCGCCACAGTTTGTGCCGATCGACCTACGGTCTAGCCTAGCCTTGCCACCAGCGATCCCAGGTCACGACACGTCAAGCCGCAAATGATCATGAGCGTTCGGCCGAGTCGATGGTCACCCAGCTCCAAAGCGTAGTTACATCGGTGCGGTACTGTGCCCCCGTATCACCGCTTGGTGGCTTGCAAACCACCAGGCAGGGCCGCCTTGGTGCTACGAGGGCACTGCAAGCACTCGTGAGCCGCACAGCCCCACTACTGGATCAACTTCTGTGGATCGCATGCGGGCCGCGCATCCGGCGCCCTACGCTTGCAAGGCGGGTCAGGAACCTAGGCAGCTTGACGGGGGGTGCGGTGGTATGGCGGAGCGCGTCGCAGTCTCGCCGGGCCTACTCGCTTGGGCACGAGAGAGGTCCGGCCGTACGGTCCAAGACCTCTCTAGGAGCTTCCCTAAACTCATCGAGTGGGAGGCTGGCGTTCAGCAGCCTACAATGCGCCAGCTAGAAGGCTTTGCCCGTGCAACACATACGCCGTTCGGCTTCTTCTTTCTCCCCGAACCACCCGTAGAAAATCTCCCAATCACCGATTTTCGCACCATAGGGGACGAACCGGTGATTAGGCCTACTCCAGATTTGTTGGACATTATCTACGCATGCCAGAGGCGCCAGGATTGGTACCGCGCATTTGCGGAGGAGAATGACCACGATCCTGTCAGCCTAGTCGGAAGCATGTCGCTTGATGCCGATCCGCGGAGTGCGGCTTCTGCGCTTCGAGATACGCTTGGCTTCGGCCTCGACATCAGGTCCACCTTCCAAAGCTGGAGTAGGGCGTTGGATGGGCTTCGCGAGAATGCCGAGAAGGCGGGAATTCTCGTCATGGTCAACGGTGTAGTAGACAATAATACGCATCGCAAGCTGGACCCTGACGAGTTTCGAGGCTTCTCGCTGGTCGACGAGTATGCCCCGGTGATATTCATTAATGGCAGCGACACGAAGGCTGCACAGATCTTTACGCTTGCGCATGAACTCGCGCACATTGCACTTGGAGAGTCGGGCGTATCGAACCCGAACCTCGGAAGCCTTGAAGAAAATGGCGCTGTCGAAATCTGGTGTAATTCGGTCGCCGCAGAGCTACTCGTTCCTACTGAATCGATTGTAGTCGAGTTTCGGTCGACTGCCGACCTCACCATGGAGCTTGACCGACTCGCAAAAATCTACAGGGTGAGCACTCTCGTTGTGCTCAGAAGACTCCATGACACACGGGCAATTTCTCCAACAAGATTCAGAAACGCTTTTCCTGTCGAGCTAGACCGAGTTCGCAGGCTAAGCCCGAAGCGCGATGAATCTAGCGGAAATTTCTACAATACTGAGCCCATTCGAATGAGCAAGAGGTTCACGCGCGCAATACTAGCGGATACAGTCGGGGGCCGCACCATGTACAGAGACACTTTCCGCCTTTTGGGTTTCAGTAAGATTTCGACCTTTGAAGAACTGGGTCAGAAACTCGGAGTGGTTTAGTGTATCTGGTCGACTCCAACGTACTGATCCAGGCAAAGAATCGACACTACCCATTTGACGTAGTGCCGGGTTTTTGGGATTGGCTAACCAACGGCCATCTTGCGGGCAAAGTGTACGTTGTGGAAAAGGTCGCAGACGAAATAATGTCTGGCAACGACGAGTTGGCGGCCTGGCTTAAGGGTCAGCCTAACTCTTTCCGCCTACCATCTACACCGGATGATGCTCCGTCCTTGGCGAGAGTTGCACTCTGGGCCAACGGCGCTGGATATGCGGCCAGAGCCGTCAATGAGTTCTTCAGCGCAGCCGACTTCCATCTTGTTGCACAAGCCCTAACACAGCGATTCGTTGTAGTGACTCACGAAGTCCCGAATACAGGTTCGGTCAAGAGGATCAAAATTCCGGATGCGTGTCATGCGGTTGGCGTGGCCTGCATAGATCCATTCCGAATGCTGAGGAGCGAGAGCGCAAAGTTCGTACTCCTCTAAGGTTCATAAACTCTAAGCAGGCCACTTTGATTTGTCGATTACCGGTAGCTCGTATCGTACACAGAAAGTATCAATAAAATTGTCCACGACCGCTTTACCGTTTTCTTCGATGAATTCGTAGCCGCCGAAGCGATATACATCATATCCAGCGAGACGCAGCTTCCTGTCCTCAGAAACCATCTCCGCATAGCGCCGAGGATCGGGTTTCCCTTCCGAGGAATAATGGTGCACCCCGTCGATTTCGACGACAATTCGAATATCACCTGGAAGCAGTAGAAGAAAATCCATCCGCTGCCTTATGAGTGGGCCCTGACTTGAACGAGATGCTTTCGTGTAAGGGTCGTAGTGCATGTAAACTTGCGGAATAAGAGCAGGCCATTCCCAACCTTCGGCATTCGCGTAGGCCCCACAGTAACGATTGAAGAAGACTCGCTCGGGGTCCGACGCAAGAGATTTACTCAAGCGTTGATATAGATGGCGTCCCGCCATCATAGAATCTTCGATTCTCGTAATTTCCTGCCACCAGCTGACGAGGCTCTTCCAGGTAAGACCCCGCGAGTCGATCGGACGGTCGTAGACCAAGCAGAATTGCTCGTTCTTAGTAATCTTTACAATGTTGCTGACTGCGTCCGTCAAGATTATTTCAGGCTTTGGCCCATCGGCCGAGAATATAAGATTCCTGAACTCTCCGGATGCGCCCTGAGCGCCGGATCTCTTAATAAGATCCTCAAGTTGCGGACTTGCGTGATCATCAAGAATTTGTCGCGCAAGCGCGACGAGCTGTGCGCGATTATGCTTTTCTATCCTCGACAGTACATACCAACGCTTGCTCGAAAAGGCATCGCTTTCCGTTCCCGGTTCTAGGCCATACGAAACGCAAGCTTCGGGGATTTCGTAGGAGCGCAATGCGTCTCGCAACGTCTCGGCAATTGCGTTCCGGAGCTCGTATAGCTTCACCGGTCCTGTCATGTGTAGATGTTACGTGATATCGAAGTCTTTATGCTGATCCGATGCCGGTGAACGCGGGGCAAGACTCCGGATCCGACGACGTCTGCGAGCCGTGACTCCCCGGGGACACTCGCAGTCGTCGCGGGGGCGGGCTCAAATCGGGCTCTCTGATCCCAGACGGAGGAGCTCGGCAACCCGGCAATCTATCTCTACGTCTCTGCACTTGGCCGCACAAATAGTGCTGGGTAGTCAAATGGATGCGACTGGTACTAGCGTGGCCGTGAGTCGCGGTACGAGGAGGCTGGCCGGGTGTGTGAGTACAGGCCGACCGCGGCGGACCCCTGAGCGACTTGGGAAGGGATCGACCGATGGATGATGGTGCTGCCAAGCTACGAGAGCCGCGCTACCGACCTGAGCAGGGCTGCCGGATCTGGGCAGGGCACATCGATGGGGAAGTGGAGGTCTACGCGGACACCGGGGTGACGGCTGAGCAGCTCACGAACGCGCTGGCTCTTTACGTTCGGGGTAGCGCTCGGCTGGTCGAGGTCGAGGTGCCGGACCGTGCTGACGGAGCCAACCTTTTCCGCTTCCGCCTTCCACCTGAATCGCACCAGAAGGGCGGCAGTCAGGAGCATCGCACGAATGCGTGCGAAAAATGAGCAACTCCGACATCTCTCCCGTTCCTCTCGGCGCGCTGTTTCCTATGTGGCGAGGCCGCGGTTGCGAGTCATCCTCTACCGGGATGCCCGCCGCGTCAGACCAACCCGACCGGTACCCACCTCTCGTTGGTGGCTTGGTCCTCAACGAGGACGGCGAGCCCATCGAGGTTGTGGCGCCGTTTGCGGGTCCGTCGGCACTCGCCGCGTGGATGGAACGTCGCGGCATCACGCACTACCGAGTGCTGTTGGCCCACCTGCCGGGTGCGGTCGCGCCGCACGGATCGGCCGACCCAACGTAGCCGAGTCGCACCAAAAGTGCGGGGTGGTTACGGGAATGCGACCTGTGGGAGGATCGTTGGACTCTTGACGTCCACCCACAGGAAGAGGATCTATGTTCGGCTTGGTGGTCCGGTTCAGTCTGAGGCCTGGTGGCGCCGAGGGGTTCGATCGGCTGGTGGCCCGGACGTTGCCGCTCATCGTGTCATCCGAGCCAGGGACTTTGCTGTATCTGACGCACACCGTGGACGGGGACCCTGACGCCCGGATCTTCTACGAGGTGTACCAGGATCGGGCCGCGTTTGACGAACACGAGCGCCAAGACCACGTTCGGGCCTTCCTCGCAGCCCGGGAGGAATTCCTTTCCGGCCCGCCACGGGTTGAGTTCGTGACGGTGGCCGACGGCAAGGGCATGCCGGCCGGTGCGCCATGACAGATCCGCTCCCCACGCTCGGCGAAAGAGTCGCTTTCTATCGCAAACGACGCGGATTGTCCCAAGTCGAACTCGGTCGGCTGATTGGCCGGTCGGAGAGTTGGGTTTCGCAGGTTGAGCGGAACACCCGCAAGGTCGACCGCCTGTCGGTGCTCGCTCAGGTTGCCGAGGTACTCGGTATTCCCGTGTCGGATCTCGCACCCGAAGCACCGACGGAACCGGTCGAATCCGACGCCGAGTCGTGGCGGACCGCGCTTCGCCTCGCGCTGACCGGTCATCCGGCGTTGCCGTTGCTGTTCTCGGAGACGACGCCGGAGGTGCCCTCCCCGCGGACTGCCCAAGAGCGGGCGGACGACGCATGGTCGCTGGTCCATGCCTCCCGCTACACCGACGCGGGTCCGGCGCTCGTGCCGCTGATCGGTGAGCTGGAGTCCGCGGTTCGCTCCGCGCCGGCGGACGAGCGTCCGGCGGTCGCCCGGGTCCTGGCCGCTGTGTACCAGGCGGTTACGGAGCTGTTCGTGAAGGTCGGTGACATCGAGGTCGCGTGGTTGGCCGCGGACCGGGCGCTGTTCGCGGCGGAACGCGCCGGGAACCTGGGCCTGGTGGCTGCCGGTCACCACCGGCTTGCGCACACGTTCTTGAGTGCCGGCCGGTATCAGCAGGCCCGGCATGCTGCGACGGTGGCCGCGGATGCGCTTCGTTCCGGCCCGTCGGGGTTGGGAGTTGAGGGGCAGTCCGCGTTGGGCGCGCTGTGTCTGGTTCGGTCGATCATCTGTGCCCGTTCCGGTGACCGGGGCGGGGCCTGGCAGGCGATCGGGGAGGCTGAGACCCTCGCCGGTGCCGTCGGTGCGGGTCGCAACGATTTCAACCTGGAGTTCGGTCCGGCGAACGTCGCACTACACGCGGTCGCGGTCGCGGTGGAGCTGGGCGACGCTGGCGACGCGCTGGACCGCGCTGGCCGCGTGGACACGGCCGGGCTTTCGCCCGAACGGCGTTCGCGGTTCCTGGTGGACGTGGCCCGCGCGCACGCTCAGCGTCGCGACCGCGGGGACGCGATCGCCGCACTGTTGGAGGCTGAGCGCATCGCGCCCGAGCAGATCCGAGACCACCCAAAAGTCCGCGTCCTGGTCCGAGACCTGCTCCAGGATCCCGGATGGCGCTCTGACCAGGACCTACGCGGCTTGGCGGACCGGTGCGGAGTAGTCGCCTAGGCGACCCGCACAGAAAGTACTAGACAACACTCAGAGTACGACCCATACTTTGAGTGCGGGTTGGCGGCGCCACCGGCGCCGCCTTCGCCGTTTCTGGGACGACTCCACCGCCCCGGAACGAGCGGACCCCGGCGCGGTGACTCCACCACCGGCCGGGGTCCTGGCCCGACCTGTCTAGGAGGTCAGACCGCTATGAAGCATGCCCTGATGTCGCCGCCGTTGGCGGACAACCTGACGGACGCGACGGTCCACGAGGTCGAGCGGATCGCCCGTGAGCTGATCGAGCGAGGCGGGAAGTGACCGCCCTCGCGGCCATCGCCGCGCCGGAGCAGACCACCCCCGCGACGGCCGGCCCGTTCGCGTCCGCGCTGCGCCTGGCCGCTGACCTGATCGACCACATGCGCAGGAGCGACCCGGACATCCGGGTGTCGGTCAGCGCGATGGACGGCATCGGGTCGGAGCTTCCCGAGGTCCGGTTCCTGTTCCACGGGACCGATCGGCAGGCGTTGGCGTCGCTGTCCGGCGCCACGTTCACTCTCGACGTCCCGGTCACCGTGTCCGACCCGTCGCCCGCGCTCGACGACGGGGTGTGGGTCGGCGGGTTCGTCGTCCGCGACGGGGTCACGGTGACGTTCCGGACCGGCTTGCACGACCCGGAGGTCATCGCCCACGCGCGGCGGATGTTCCCCGACGGCACCGGGGGCTGGTGATGGTGGCCGATCCGGTCGAGCGGGAGCCGTCGGCCCGGGAGCTGGCGGCGATCGAACGGGAGTGGCCGCTGATCGCGGCCGACCTCGCCGTCCTCGACGCCGAGATCACCATCCTCGACACCGAAGCCGCCGGGCAGGTCTCCGACCTCGTCTGGCGGCGCCTGGCCCACGCCCACGCGCAAGCCCGCACCGCCCGTCCGCTGTCCGCCCACCCCCGCCGACCCCACGTCCGGCGCACCGCCTGAGCAGGAGGTGACACCCCATGGCCACCATCAACCCCGACCATCTCCGCCGTGTCGGCCGCGCCCTCGACGGTGCCCTGTGGTTGGTCGCCCTGCTGGTCGGGGCGTACTCGCTGGCCAACGTGCACAGCGTCGCCATCGGGCATCACACCGACGATCCGCAGGCGTGGCTGTTGGCACCGATCGTCGACCTCGCGCTGTTCGCGGGCATCACCGCCGACAGCGTCCTTGCCCGCCACGGCCTGCACCCCACCCGATGGGGAACCGGCCTGCGCTGGTTCTGCGGCCTGGCGACCTGGACCCTCAACGTCTGGGACGCCGCCACCAGCCTCGATGCCGGGGCGATCGTCGCGCATTCGGTGCCCCCGGTCGTGCTGATCCTGCTCGCCGAAGCCGCGCCCCGCTACCGCCACCAGTTCGCCATCCTCACCACCACCGCGCCGCCGGCCGACGGGCCGGCACCCGCCCTCACCCCCGCGACCGACCCTGCTCCCTCAACTCCTGCCACCGCCCCGGCCGCCGTTCCCGTCCCGCCGACCAAGGGTGCTCCGGTACGCCGTACCGGTACCTCGGCCCGGCGCCGTACCGGTACGGCGAGCAAGCCCCGTACCGCCCGGCGCACCGACGCCGATCTGATCGCCGCCCTCGCCGATGTACCACGTGACCCGGACGGCACCGTCCCGGTGCGCCGCGCCGCCGCCGCGCTCGGCTGTGGCCCGGACCGCGCCCGCCGGCTACTCACCGCGCAAGAACTCCTCCGACCCCGCACCGCCGACACCCTGACCGCCCCGACGCCGGTACTCGCCGCCGTCTGACCCGACCAGCTCCGCCCGGGGCGCGGCGACCGTCTCGCCAAAGTCACCCGCCGCGCCCCGGTCCTCCCCGCAAGGAGGCACCACCATCATGACCACCACCGACCCGTTCCCACCGCCGGACCCGGACGGCTGGATTCCCGACATCGCCGCCGCCCTCGAAGCAGCGGAGGTCGTCGACCTCGACAAGGCCCGGACCCGCCGCGTCGACCCCGACCAGCCCACCACCAACACCGACGACACCCCCGACGGCGACAGCGACGCGGACGAGGATGCCGAGTCGCTCACCGCTCGCCCGGAGCAGGTCGGGCCGCCAGTCGACCCGCCCGACCACGACGGGCCCCGGCCAGTCGGTGGGCAGCGTCGAGTGCCGGTCCTGCCCGCGTGGGCGCACTCCCGCGCCGACATCGTCGCGACCGCCCGGCACGCCGCGGGCAACGCCGGCTACGTGCTCCGGTTCCACGCGGTGCGGACGCCGAAGTACGCGGCGAAGGTCGCCGTGTGGGCGCCGATCGGGTTCCTGCGCACCCTCGCCCGGCTGCTGCGCTGGGCCACGGCGGAGGAAGGTAACTGGGGTCTGCGGCAGGATGCCGCGCGGCGCAACGACCCGGAGACGTGGCTGAAGCTGGACCGGCAGCGTCAGCGGCAGACGTCGGTACGGTGGCCGATCCTGATCGCGGGCAGCACCGCCGCGCTGGTTGCCGCCGCGGTGGTGTGGTTCGGGCCGACCCCGGCGCCGGTGCGCTGGCTGGCGTTCCTGGCCGTGGTCGTGGCCTGCGCCCGGTTGGGCCGCCCGGCGGACCGGCCGATCACCGACCGCGTCAGCGCCGGTGAGACGTACCGCAAGCTGACCGCCGAACTCGTACGCCGCGCGCTGACGTCGCTGGGGATCGCTGGCATCAACTCCGCGGTGGCGAAGAACCCCGGCGCCATCAGCTTTCCGGTGGAGATCCACCGGGACGGGCCCGGCCACCTGGCCATCGTCGACCTGCCCTACGGGGTCGAAGCAGGGGAGGTCATCGCGCGGCGTGGCCGGTTGGCGTCCGGTCTGCGGCTGCCGCTGGACCAGGTGTGGCCCGACCCCGCGCCCGGTCACACGGGCCGGTTGGCGCTGTGGGTCGGCTACCAGCCCGCGTCACAGATGCGTCAGCCCGCCTGGCCGCTGATCCGCTCCGGCAGCGTGGACGTGTTCAAGCCGTTCCCGTTCGCGACCACGCCGCGGATGAACGTCGTGACCGTGTCGCTGATCTTCCGGAACTGGCTGTTCGGCGGGCAGCCCGGATCGGGCAAGACGTTCGCGTTGCGGCTGCTCGTGCTCGCCGCCGCCCTGGACCCGCGGGTGGAGATCCGCGGCTACGAGTTGAAGGGAGTGGGCGACTTCGCCGGTACTGCGCCGGTGCTCTCGGAGTACGGCAACGGGTTCGACGAGGACACCTTGGAAGCCTGCGCGGCGATGTTGAAGTGGCTGTACGACGAGTGCCGCCGCCGGTCGGAACGGATCGCGTTCTACGCGGCCGCGGGCGAGGCACCGGAGAACAAGGTGACCCCGGAACTGGCGTCGCTGAAGGGCTCCGGGCTGCACCCACTGGTGGCGTTCATCGACGAGATCCAGGAGCTGTTTCACTCCCCGTGGGGCAAGGAAGCCGCCGAGTACGCCGAGAAGGTCATCAAGCTTGGCCGCGCCCTGGGCGTGACCCTGCTGATCGGCACCCAGATTCCCGACAAGGACAGCCTTCCCCCGGGGATCACCCGCAACGTCAACAGCCGGTTCTGCCTGTCGGTCGCGGACCAGGTCGCGAACGACATGATCTTGGGCACGTCGATGTACAAGCAGGGCTACCGGGCCACCGTCTTCGAACCCGTCGTGGAAGCCGGGTGGGGCATCCTCGCCGGTTTCGGCAAGCCATCCGCTGACCGGTCCTACCCCGTCACTGGCCCGGAGCTTGACCGCGTGATCGCCCGCGCGGTCGAACTGCGCACCGCCGCCGGCACCCTGCCGACCCCGGCGGAGCAGACCCGCACCACCGCCCCGGCCGCCGATGTGGTCGTCGACGTCGCCGCGGTGTGGCCGGCCGGTGAGGACAAGACGTGGAACGAGACCCTGTGCGCCCGCCTGGCCGACCTACGCCCCGACGTCTACGGCGGATGGGAGTCCGCACAGCTCACCGCCGCACTCAAGCCGCACGCCATCACCCCCGTCGACGTCGGCCGCCGCATCGACGGTAAGGCCGTCACCCGGCGCGGGATCTCCCACGCGGCGATCCTCGCCGTGATCGCGGAGCGTGACCGAAAGCGGCGGGCGAACTAGCCGCCGGGGGCTGCTAGCGATAGCAGGCACCCCTGCTATCGCTAGCAGATCCCCTAGCACCTCACACCCACCCTGGCCAGGGCTCTAGTAGATAGCAGCCCTCGGCCAACCGCGCCCGAAAACTCCCCAAGGAGCGGTTTGTGACCCCCACCACCGGCCTGCTAGCCGCCCTCTCCCTGCCCCTCATCGTCGTCACTCTCGGTTACATCCTGCTGTGCTGGGTCCGGCCGTTCGGCCCCTGCCCGCACTGCCACGGCACCGCCCGCACCGAAAGCCATTTCACCCGCCGCACCCGCCCGTGCCGGCACTGCGACCACACCGGCCTACGCCTGCGCGTCGGTCGCCGCGCCTGCAACGCGCTCCGTCGACTCCTGCCCTGACCACCGCCCCGAGGGACCCGCCATGGCCGTCCTGCTCACCCTCGCCGCCCTCGCCGTCCTCTTGCTCATCCGGCCCGCGCGGGCCGCCCTCACCACGATCAGCCGCGTGGTCCGGGCCGTCCGCCGGCCCGCCGCCGTGCTGGTCCTGCTCGCCCTCGCCGCCCGCGTCCCCAGCCCGGTCCGCCCCGCCGCGACCACCACCCTCTACACCCTCGCCGCCGTCGCCGCCCTCGCCCTAGCCGTCGTCCTCGCCGCCGTCGCCCTACGCCTGCGCGCGTCGGCCCGCCGCTGAACGGGGCCGCCGGCCCTGCCCCGCCGGCGCCCACCGTTCCCGCCGCTGACCTCCCCGCTTCCTGACCTGAGAAAGGACCGTCCCCATGGCGAACGAGACCCCGCTGACCGTCGTCGGGAACCTCACCGCGGACCCGGAGCTGAAGTTCACCCCGGCCGGGGTGGCGATGTGCCGGTTCACCGTCGCGTCCACCCCGCGCCGCTTCGACAAGACCACCAACCAGTGGGCCGACAGCGACCCGATGTTCCTGACCTGCACCGCCTGGCGGACCGCCGCGGAACACGTCTCCGAGTCGCTGGCCAAGGGCATTCGGGTCATCGTTACCGGCCGTCTGCGGCAGCACCACTGGACCACCGACGCCGGAGAGCACCGGTCGATGTTCGGCCTCGACGTCGACGAGGTCGGTCCGTCCCTGCTGTTCACCACCGCCACCGTCACCCGCGCCACCCGCGGCGCCGCGCGCACGGAAGACCCATGGTCCACCGCCGCCCCGGCCCGCACCGGCGGGAGCGCCAATGACCGGACGGAGCAGGGCTACAGCGAGGAACCGCCGTTCTAGACCCGCCCCGCCCACGGCGACGGAGCAGGGGCAGGTCCGGTCGGACCCCGGTTGGCCTGCCCCACACCGGCCCGGTCCGCGCCGGTCCGATCCCCATCCCTGAAAGGAGTTCCGTTCCATGACCACGATCGCGTCCGGCATGCTCGCCGTCGCGCTCAACGCCGCGTTCCGTGGCTGGTACGTCCTCCCGCTCCGCCCCGGCCGGAAGATCCCTCTCGCCCACGACGTCGACCACTGCCCCCGCACCGGCCCGTGTGCCGATGGGCACCGGACGTGGGAGCAGCGTGCGACGCGCGACCTGGCCCACGTCGAAGCGCACTGGTCGGCCCACCCGCACCACGGGGTGGGGATCGCGACCGGCCCGTCCGGGCTGGTCGTGGTCGACCTCGACACCCCCAAGCCGGGCGATCCGCCGTTGCCCGCCGCCTGGCAGGCCGAAAAGGTCCGCACCGGCGCCGAGGTCCTGGTCGTCCTCGCCCGGCGCGCCGGGGTGGAGATCCCCCGCACCTACATGGTCCGCACCGGCTCCGGGGGATGGCATCTCTACTACGCCGCCCCGCCCGGCGCCCGGATCGGGAACACCGGCCGGAGTCTGGGCCCGTGGATCGACACCCGCGGATGGGGCGGACAGGTCGTCGCCGCCGGAACCGTCGTGGCTGGACGGCTCTACACGACCGCCCGGAACCTGCCCATCGCCCCGTTGCCCCCCACCCTGTTTCAGCCCTTGCTCACCCCGCCGCGCCCCGCACCGCGGCCGGTGCGGGTGGCCCTGCCGGCCGGGCGCCGGACGGCCTACCTGAACGCCGCGATCCGCCGCCAACTCGCCTACATCACCGACGCCAGCACCGGCGCCCGGAACACCGCCCTTTACCGCTCCGCCGTAGCCCTGGGCCAACTGGTCGCCGGTGGCGCGCTCACCGACACCGAGGTCACCGACATGCTGAAACAGGCTGCCGACATCCACATCGGCATCGACGGGTTCACCGCCGCCAGCGCGGACGCCACGATCCGTTCCGGCCTGCGCGCCAGTGCGGCCCGCCCCCGGCGGATTCCGGCATGACCGGCCGCCCGCCGGCCGACGGGGTGGCCATCCTCGATGCCCTCCGGGCCGCGCTCGTGCGGTACGTGGTCCTGCCCTCGCCGCAGGCCACCGATGCCGTGGTGCTGTGGATCGCCGCCACCCACGCCCAACCCGCGTGGGCACATGCACCCCGCCTGGTGATTCGCGCGCCGGAGAAGCGGTGCGGGAAATCTCGCCTGCTCGACGTCGTCGAAGCCACCTGCCATAACCCGCTTATCACCGTGAACGCGTCCACCGCGGCCATTTACCGGTCGATTGACGACGATCCGCCGACTCTGCTTGTCGACGAATCCGACACCGTCTTTGGTGGGAAATCCGCGGACACCAACGAGGATCTACGTGGTCTGCTGAATGCCGGTCATCAGCGCAACCGGCCGGCGCTTCGGTGGGACAACGTCGGCCGTCAACTGGAACGCTGCCCGACGTTCGCCATGGCCGCGCTCGCCGGAATCGGCGCCATGCCCGACACCATCGAAGACCGCGCCGTCGTCATCCGCATGCGCCGCCGCATGCCCGGAGAAACCGTCTCCCCCTACCGACACCGCCGCGACCGGCCCACCCTGCGCACCATCGCCGAAGATCTTTCCGCCTGGCTCCGCCCCGACCTCGCCGCGCTGGAACGCGCCGAACCCGCCATGCCCGTGGAGGACCGGGCCGCCGACACCTGGGAACCGCTGTTCGCCGTGGCCGAACACGCCGGCGGGCCCTGGCCGGACCGGGCCCGGCGCGCCGTCGACGTCCTGACCGCCGAAGCCGACGAGGGAGAGGAGAGCTCACAGCGGGTCCGGCTTCTGCTCGACTGCCGCCGCGCGTTCGGCGCCGAGAACGCGCTTCCCACCGCCCGGCTGTTGCAGCTCCTCAACGGCGACCCCGAAGCGCCGTGGGCCGAACACGGCCCGGCCGGACTCACCGGCCGCCGCCTGGCCGTCCTGCTCCGCGACTACGGCATCCGCTCCGCCAACATCCGCTTCCCGGACGGCACTCAGGCCAAGGGCTACGACCGCGCCGCGTTCACCGACGCGTGGGCCCGCTACTGCCCGCCCGATGACCCCGAGGACCCGTCGGCGGAGGTGCCGTCCCACCCGTCCCGGCCGTCGCCGCCCAGCTCAGCGCGGGACGGATACCCGCCGTGGGACGGATCGATCCGTCCCGTCACACCGATCCGTCCCGCGCTGACCAGCCACAACGAGCGTGTGACGGATGGGACGGATACCCCGCCAGCACCCGCGATCACCCCGGCATGATCCGACGCCCGGCCCCCGCGCGTGCCCCGCCCCGGCCACGGACCGGCCCGCCCTCCACCGCCGATGCCCTGCCCCGGGAGCCAGACCATGCCCGCCGCCCCGACCACGGTTCTCCTCACCGTCGAACAGGCCGCCGAACAGCTCACGATCGGCCGCACCACCCTCTATGCCCTCATCCGCACCGGCGCGATCACGTCCGTCCGGATCGGCAAGCTCCGCCGCCTGCGCCCCGCCGACCTCGCCGCCTACACCGCCCGGCTCACTGCCTGACTCGCCACCTGACCCGCCCTCCCCGGGGCGCGGTGACCGTCTCGCCAACGCCACCCGCCGCGCCCCGGGGCCCTCACCCCACGAGGAGCCATCCGCCATGCCCCGCAAGCGCAAGGAAGGCACCCGCGCCCCGAACGGCGCGTCCAGCATCTATTTCGGTACCGATGGGTCCTGGCACGGACGGGTGACCGTCGGCGTGCGCGACGACGGGAAGCCGGACCGCCGGCACGTGCGCGGCAAGTCCGAGGTGGAGGTCACCCGCAAGGTTCGCAAGCTCGAACAGGACCGTGACGCGGGCACCGTCCGCAAGCCGGGCCGACCGTGGACGGTGGAGCGGTGGTTGACGCACTGGGTGGAGAACATCGCCGCGCCATCGGTCAGTGAGAACACCATTGCCGGCTACCGGGTCGCGGTGCGCGTTCACCTGATTCCGGGTCTGGGCGCGCACCGGCTGGACCGGTTGGAACCGGAGCACGTCGAAAAGCTCATGCAGAAAATGCTGCGGGCGGGCAGTGCTCCGGCCACCGCCCATCAGGCGTACCGGACGCTCAAAACGGCACTGAACGAGGCCGTGCGCCGTAAGCACATCACGGAGAATCCGACACTGATCGCCAAACCGCCCAAGCTGGTGGAAGAGGAAGTGGAACCGTATTCGGTGGAGGAGGTGCAGCGCCTGCTGATCGCGGCGGCGCGGCAGCGGAACAGCGCGCGGTGGGCTCTCGCGCTGGCGTTGGGACTGCGTCAGAGCGAAGTGCTCGGGTTGAAGTGGGCCGACGTCGACCTGGACCAGGGGGTGCTACGGATCCGCCGGGGCCGCCTGCGGCCGAAGTACGCCCACGGCTGCCAGGTGCCCTGCGGTCGCAAGGCCGGCTACTGCCGCGACCGGATCACGGTCCACCCGGACACCCGGGACACCAAGTCCCGGGCGGGCCGCAGGCCGATCGGCCTGCCCGACGAGTTGGTGGCGATCCTGCGCCGGCACCGCGACGTCCAGGCCGCGGAACGGGCGCTGGCCGCGTCGCTGTGGCATGAGGCGGGGTGGGTGTTCACCGACGAGACCGGTCGGCCGCTCAACCCGAACACCGACTACCACCGGTGGAAGGCGCTCGTACGGGCTGCCGGGGTCCGCGACGCCCGGTTGCACGACGCCCGGCACACCGCGGCCACGGCCCTGTTGCTGCTGGGGGTGCCCGACCGGATCGTCATGGGGATCATGGGGTGGTCGTCGGACATGCGCCGCCGCTACCAGCACGTGACCGACCCGATGTTGCGCGACGCGGCGGACAAGGTCGGCCGGCTGCTGTGGGAGGTACCCACCGCAGCAGAGCGCCCCGCCGGGGGCGAATGAGACCGAAACTGAGACCGCGAGATCGCCGGCCGGATCGCGTGGTTCGCCCGGCAGAGACAGAAGCCCTGGTGGGGCGGGATGATCGTTGCGGAGGATGCGAGATTCGAACTCGCGAGGGGTTGCCCCCAACACGCTTTCCAAGCGTGCGCCCTAGGCCACTAGGCGAATCCTCCGTGGGGGAGCCTATCTGACGGCGAGGCGTTGTGGGGTGACGGGGTGCGCGAACGGGCTCACAGCCGGCCACCGGACCCGCGCGCTCATGATCGCTGGAAGACGGCTAGACTGCACAGCAGACCCCTCGTGCGGCGTTACCCCGTGAACCCCCCCAGGGCCGGAAGGCAGCAAGGGTAAGCGGGCTCTGGCGGGTGTGCGAGGGGTCCTCCTCGTTCGGGCGAGCATCGCGAGCATCCGGAGCACACGAGTGAGCACTGCGCTGTACAACAGGTACCGCCCTGCGACGTTCGGCCAGGTGGTGGGCCAGGAGCACGTCACCGACGCGCTTGGTCACGCGTTGCGCAGTGGGCGGCTACACCACGCCTACCTGTTCAGCGGCCCCCGCGGGTGCGGGAAGACGTCGTCGGCCCGGATCCTGGCCGCCTCGCTGAACTGTGAGAAGGGCCCGACACCGGAGCCCTGCGGGGTCTGCGACCAGTGCGTCTCCATCCGTACCGGCTCGTCGATGGACGTCACGGAGATCGACGCCGCCTCGCACGGCCTTGTCGATGATGCCCGTGACCTGCGTGAACGTGCGTTCTTCGCCCCTGCGTCCGCCCGGTTCAAGGTGTTCGTCGTCGACGAGGCGCACATGGTCACGGCGGCGGCGTTCAACGCGCTGCTGAAGGTGGTCGAGGAGCCGCCCCCGTACCTGAAGTTCGTCTTCGCCACCACCGAGCCGGACAAGGTGATCGCCACCATCCGGTCCCGGACGCACCACTACTCCTTCCGGCTGGTGCCTCCTGGTGTCCTGCGCGGGCACCTGGAGTCGATCTGCCAGCAGGAGGGGGTCGTCGTCGACCCGGCGGTGTTCCCGCTGGTGGTCCGTGCGGGTGCCGGCTCCGTCCGGGACTCGCTCTCCGTTCTCGACCAGCTCCTCGCCGGTGCCGGTGAGGGCGGGCTCAGCTACGACCGCGCGGTGGCGCTGCTGGGCATGACGGACGGCATCCTGCTCGACGAGACCGTGGACGCCCTCGCCGGGCGCGACGGCGCGGCACTGTTCACCGTGGTCGATCGTGTGGTCTCGTCCGGCCACGACCCGCGCCGGTTCGCGACCGACCTGCTCGACCGGCTCCGTGATCTCATCGTGGTCGCCGCGGTGCCCGACGCGGTGGAGCGCGGCCTGCTGGAGTCGTTCTCCAGCGACCAGGTCGACCGGATGCGGGCCCAGGCCGGCCGCATCGGGCCGGCGGAGCTCTCCCGCACGGCGGACGTCCTGCATTCCGGCCTGGTCGAGATGCGCGGGACGGCGAGCCCCCGGCTGCTGCTGGAACTGATCCTCGCGCGCGCCCTCCTCCCCAGCGCCTCCGCGGACCCGGCCGCGCTCGCCGTCCGGCTCGAGCGGCTGGAACGCCGGCCGGCGCCGGCGCTCGGAGCGGCTCCGCTCGCGGGCCCGGCGGCCACCGCCGCGAACACCCACATGGAGGCACCGCCGCACGCTGGCCCGCCCGTGCCAGCAGCAGTAGCCACCGCCCAGGGTCCCGCGGGTGCGGTCACCGGGCCTCCGGCCTCAGGGCCGGCACCCGCCTACCCACCCGCGCCCGCGGTCGCGGCTCCAGCAGGCCCCGCGTACCCGGCTGCGCCCACGCGCCAAGGGCCTCCCGCGCCCCCGGCCGCACCCGCCGCCTACCCCGCAGCGCCTGCCTACCCGGCAGCGCCCACGCACGCGGCAGCGCCCGCGTACCCGGCAGCGACGGCGTCGTCTCCGGGCGCCGGCTCCGGCGGCCTTGATGCCGCGGGGCTGACCGCCGTCTGGGATGAGGTGCTCGCGTTCGCCGGGCGCCGCAGCCGCCGGACCCACGCGATCCTGAAGGACTACGCCTCGGTCGTCGAGGTCCGCGGAGACGAGGTCGTGCTCTCCTTCTCCGCGCCGGCTATGGGGAAGATGTTCGGTCAGGGGAACAACGCCGAGATCCTGGCCTCCGCGCTCACCGACCGGTTCGGTGGAACGTGGCGGGTCACCATCGGAGGCGGTGGTCCCGGCCCGTCGGGTGGTCGCCCCCAGGCTCCTCGGGGCACCGGCGGGTCGGGCGGAGCCGGGCAGCCCGGTGGTGGCGGCGCGCCCCCGGCCGGGTTCAGCCCGGTGCCACCGGGTGCGTATGGCGGGCCTCCCGCCCCCGCCGGGCCAGGTCCGTATGCCGGCTCCGGCGTCTCCGGCGGGTCTGGTCCACGGGTCGCGTCCGCGGCCTATGGTGGCGCCGACGCGTACCCGGGCAGCGGGGTCGTCAACGGCGCAGCGGGGCCAGGCATGCCCGGCGGCCCGGGCGTCCCCCACGACAGCGGCCCTGGGCAGCGGCAGGGTGTTCCGGGTGCAGGTGGGCCTTCGAGCGATGGTTGGCCGGCTCCCGGGGCACCTGCCGCGCCGGCCGGCGGCTCCTTCGGGTCGCCGGTGGCGGCGGTCGCGTCAGCCGTCGCCACAGCGCCCCCTGCCGTCAGCACATCGCCGCAGATGTCCAGCGGCGTCGGACCTGGCGGCGCCGGGGCGGCCGTGCTCGGTTCCGCGCCGGCCGGGCCTCCCGGAGCGTTCGGCGCGTACCCGCCGGCCGATCCGTTCACCGGCAACGGTTCAGGTGGGCCCCCGGCCGCCGTGCGCCCCGGCATCGCACCCGGCCACGACGTCACAGCCGGTCACGGCGGCGCACCCGGCCCCGGCATGGCGCCCGGCCCAGGCACCACATTCGGGCCCGGCACCACGCCCGGACCCGGACCCGGCCCTGGCACAGCGCTCGCGTCGCCACCGGCCGGATCGGTTCCGCGCCAGGATCCGGCTCAGCCGGGTGGTGCCATCCCACCCGCGACCGGCGGCGGCCGGCCTCAGAGCGGGGCCGCCGCCGCACGCGCCGCGGTGATGACCGCCCGCGCCGGGCACGCCGCGGCCGGTCGATCGCCTGGCTCCGCGGTGGCCACCGCGGGGCCGGCGGCTGTCGGCGACACCTCCGGGGTGGACGAGGCGTCCCTCGACGACGAGGACGTACCCACCCATCCGGGGGATGCCAGGAGCAGCGAGGAGGCCGCGGTGGCCCTGCTGCGCACAAGCCTCGGCGCGACGGTCATCGACCAGTCGGGCTGACCGGGCGATCCGGCGGCGGTTGGCGTCGGATCGGCATCGCCCGGCACGTAGGCTCACGGTCATGTCGAACCCACAGATCCCCGCCGGGAATGGCGCCAACCTGGGGCAGATCCTCGAGCAGGCACAGCGGATGCAGGCCGCTCTGTTCGCTGCCCAGCAGGAGCTGGCCGAGACCCGGGTCGAGGGCTCGGCCGGCGGTGAGCTCGTCATCGCGACCGTGAACGGTGGCGGCGAGCTCGTCGATCTTGTGATCAAGCCCGCGGCGATGGATCCGGACGACCCCGAGACCCTCGCGGATCTCGTCCTCGCCGCCGTGCGGGACGCGACGACCAACGCGCACCGGCTCGCCGCGGAGAAGATGAACGCGGCCACCGGTGGCCTCGGCGGGGCGCTGAGCGGTCTCGGCGGGCTGGGCGGGGCGGCCGGTCTCGGTGGCGGTGCCCCGGCACCAGGTGCGCTGCCGGGTGGGGGCGCGCTGGGCGGCCTGGGCATCCCTGGCCTCGGCTGAGTCTGCCGCCGCCATGTACGAAGGCGTTGTCCAGGACGTGATCGACGAGCTGGGCCAGCTTCCCGGTATCGGGCCGAAAAGCGCGCAGCGCATCGCGTTCCACCTGCTCGCCGCCGACCCGGCCGACGTCCGTCGGCTCGTGAACGCGCTGACCGAGCTCAAGGAGAAGGTCCAGTTCTGCCGGACCTGTTTCAACGTGGCCCAGTCGGAGCTGTGCCGGATCTGTGTGGACCCGCGCCGCGACCAGACGTCCATCTGCGTCGTCGAGGAGTCTAAGGACGTCGTCGCGATCGAGCGGACCCGCGAGTTCCGCGGCAGATACCACGTTCTGGGTGGCGCGATCAATCCGATCGGCGGGGTCGGCCCGGATGATCTGCACATCCGGGAGCTGATCGCCCGGCTGGCGGACGGCGCGGTCACCGAGATCATCCTGGCGACGGATCCGAACACCGAGGGTGAGGTGACGGCGTCCTATCTGGCGCGCCAGATCGCGCCGATGGGCCTCACGGTCACCCGGCTGGCGAGCGGCCTGCCGATGGGCGGCGACCTCGAATGGGCTGACGAGGTCACCCTCGGCCGTGCCTTCGAGGGCCGGCGGATCGTCAACGCCTGACCGCCCGGCGCGCGTGACCGCTCGGCGCGGCCGGGCGTTCGGGGCGGCCGGGCATTCGCGGTCAGGTACCTGATCTCTGTTGCCTGGCCGGCCGGCGGACGTCAGAAGCCCAGGATCGGCGCGTAGGCCGAGCTGGGGATGGAGGCGAGCGTCAGCAGGACGACGCTGACATCGAGCTGGTCGGCGCCCGCACCGAACTCGGCGTGCCTGCCGTGGGTGGCGTAGACCAGAACGTCGGAGTCCCGCGTCACCCGCACACCGAACATGTGCGTCGCCCGGACCCACCACACCCGGCCTCCCACCCGCACCCGCACCCGCCGAGCGTCGCGGCGCAGCCCGGTCGTGAACCGCGCCAGCCGCCCGGATGGCAGGTCGGGCTGGTCCAGGTAGCCGGTGATGTCCCCACCGGGGCCGTGCACGACTATGCGCGCCGGGCTGGCCGGCGGGCCGGGTTCGACGAGGCTGGCCTCCGCGGAGATCTCCTGCTCCCAGGGATGCATCTCGGCGGCCCAGACCTGCTCGCCGCACACGAACCGTTTGCCGAGCACGCCACCTTCGGGATGCCCGCGTGGCAGCAGCCCGCCAACCACCCGACCGGCACCTTCGAGGCGCCAGACGACGGAGACGATCGCCCCGGCCGGCATCTCGGGGCCCTCCGGCGCACCGGTCACGCTCGTGTTCACGCGCATGCGGGACGGACGCCCGGGCGGTACGCCCCGGCCAGGCCGCACGGTCGCGCGGTGCCCGACACCCCGGACCGTAGTATGGGGTGCAGAGGCCAGTGCACGTACCTCTGCTGTTGCACGTGCGGGTGCCAGTGAACCCGCACCCGCGACGGACGGCCCACGCCTCACCTTCCAACCCCCGCCCTACCATCGGCCCGGACGATCAGCCATTTACGGTCGACGCATCACAGGCCGTCGCCGGCTTCGGGCCGACGCCGGCCGAATCTGCGACCTCCGACACCGAATCACTGCACTATGCATGCAGATGGTACGCGGCATGCGGACTGTCCGGAGTCCCTCGCGCACACCTTTCTCGTCGACACCTTGCTGTCACCACAATTCAATGACAACGCCACACGAATGGATGCCGGCCGGGGCCGTGGCTCCGCGGAACACCGGACCCCGGTGCGGCATCGCGTCGACCTGCGGACAAGGTGGAACCATGCCGGGGAATCCAGGCCGGTAACCGTCTCTCGATCCTCCGAGGAGGAACTGCCCGCAATGAGGCTTTTCCATCCCAAGGTGCATGGTCAGGGATGCCGCAGGTCCGCGTCGACGACGGAGAAGGCTCAATGATCATCAGTTCCCATGTCGGTGCCGGGGCGTTCGTCGGCATGGCCGCGTCGAGGCCGGGGCCGGCTCTGGCGCTTGGCTTTCTGTCGCATCTGGCCATGGACGCGATGCCGCACTGGGGCACCGGTCCCAACACCGAACCCGAGTGGCTGCCGATCGCGCGCAAGGACGGCGTGGCGGGCCTCGCCGCGATGGCCCTGCTCACCGCCGCCGCCCCCGCGGACCGGCGCGTCGGGGTGCTGGCCGGAATGATCGGCGCCTGCCTGCCCGACACCGACAAGGTCGGCCGCTACTTCGTCGGGACCAGCCCCTGGCCGGCCCGCTTCGACCGGTTCCACGAGGCCATCCAGAACGAGTCCCGGCACCGGTTGCCCCGGGAGGTCGCGACGGCCGCCTGCCTGACCGTCGCGGGCACGGTCGCCCTGCGGCTGCTGGCCGCCCGCCCACGCTGAGGCGCGGCTGGTTCCGCCTCCAGCCGGACGGCATGAGCCGCGCCAGCGGCGTCAGCCTCGTCGGGGGCGGGTTCACGGTCGGGGGCGGGGGTGGCTCCGCCGGGCCCGGACCGACAGCGCCGAGAACCGTGCCACGCCGCTCAGGTAACAGTTGTCGACCGAGTCGGCGAGGCTGACAGCGCGGTCGAGGAGCAGCAGGCATCGGTCCGGGTCGCGGTCGACAACCAGCTCGGCCTCGCCATAGGCCAGCCAGCCGATGTCGGACGGGGCAAGCGGCCCCGCCGGCGTCTGGGTCCGCACGACCCGGCCGGCTTCCAGGTCGCCCGCGTGGGCATGGGCGAGCATGACGTTGCGCAGCCCAGCCACCTCGGCATGCCGGTCGCCGCAGGCCCTGGCCGCGGCGACCAGCTCCCAGCCGTGGTCGACGGCCTCGCCGATCCGACCGCGGTAGAACGCGAGGTCGCCAAGCAGTTCGAGCGAGAACCTACGCTCGGGCGCGTCACCGGCGATCAGGCGGCCACGTTGCGCGCAGGCTCCGGCCATCTCCAGGTCACCGGTGCTGACGTACCAGGCCGCCGCGGTCGCCAGGGCGATCGACAGCGCACCGGCGGACACCCCGGGCGGCAGGGCCACCGACAGGTCCGAGACCAGATCCGCCAACCGGTGGGGCTCCACCCCGGCCGGCGGGTGCAGGCCGAACGCCCGGATGAGTTCGACCGCGGCGGACAACGGCTCGATCCGCAGCCGGCTCATCGCGTAGACGTGCACCGCCGCGGCGATCTCGACCGCGAGCGGCGGATCGTTCGCCAGCGCCCAGGCCCGCGCCGCCCTCGACTCGATGAGCAGGTCGGCCAACCGGCGTTGCCCCTCGGCCTCACGCGGGGTACGGAGCAGCCCGTCCGCGACGCGCAGCTGCCCGAGGACGTACCGCGCGTGCGCCGCGGACAGCGTGTCGTCGGCCGCCCCGAGCTCCCACCGCGCGTAGTCGCGGATGGTGCCCAGTAACGAATATCGGGTCAGACCGTGGGCCGGATCCGCGACCACCAGCGAACGCGCAACCAGCGCGTCGAGCATGTCCAGGCCGGTTGCCTGCGGCAGCCCCGCCAGGGCGGCGACGTCCTCGGCGACGACCGGGCCGGCGAAGGCACCCATGATCCGTAGCATCGCCCGGTGCGGGCGGTCCAGCATCGACACCGACCACGCCACCACGTCGGTGAGGGTGCCGTGGCGCGCCGTGCTCGCCCGACGCGTGCCCCGGCGAAGGCCGAGATGCTCATCCAGGCGGTCAGCGAGCTCGGGCAGTGGCATCACGCCGCTTCGCGCCGCCGCCATCTCGATTCCGAGCGGCAGACCGTCGAGGGTGCGGACGATGCGCTCGACCGCCGCGGCGTCCGCCACCGTGCTGCCCGCAACCGCACTGCCCACCACCGCGCTGTCCGCTACCACCCCGGCTGACGCCACGCCGGCTGACACAGGCTCGGCTGACGCAAGCTCGGCTGGCGCCGACGCGGAACCGTCGGGCGTGGCCCGCGCCCGGAACAGCGCGAGAGCGGGGGCATCCGGCCCGTCGACCCGCAACGGACGCACCGGCCAGCAGTGCTCGCCGGCCACGCCGAGCGGCTCACTGCTGGTCGCCAGCACCCGCACCCCGGAACCACCGGAGACAAGAGCTGACGCGGCGGCCGCGGCCGCCCCGACGACGTGCTCACAGCCGTCGAGGATCAGCAACGCCTCCAGGCCGGAGGCGGCTGCCAGGACCGTCATGGCCTCGCCGTCCATCCCGCCCGCACCTGACCCACCGGAGCCACCGGAGCCACCGGAGCAACCCACGCCGAACTCGTCGGCGACGGTGGCGGCGACCGCCGCCGGGTCACGCACACCGGCCAGCTCGACCAGCCGGACGCCGTGCGTGAACCGGCCGGCGAGGCTGTCCGCGAGGTGCAGCGCGAGCCGTGTCTTGCCGACGCCGCCCGGCCCGAAGAGCGTGACGATCCTGGCCGAGCCGATCAGGTCGCTCACCGCGGCCAGGTCGGCGGCGCGCCCCAGCAGAGCGGCGGCGGGCGGGCGACCGCGCCGGGATCGGCCCAGCAGCGTCGGCGAGCCCTTCACCGAGACTGCGGGGGGTGCCGAGCGCGCAGAGGGTGCCGAGAAGGCAGACGGTGCCGAGAAGGCAGACGGTGCCGAGAAGGCAGACGGTGCCGAGAAGCCGGAGGGTGCCGACAGCACCGGGCGCCGCGGCAGCAGAGCCGCCCGCGACTCCCGCGCGGCGGCCCGGGCCTCGGCCAGGCGGACCGCCGCCGGACGCAGTGTCGGATTGTCGGTCAGCTCTCCGAAGGCCGGACCGCGCCAGAGCGCGAGCGCGTCATCCAGCAGGATGAGCTGCTCGGCGGCCTCGGGCACCTCGTGGGAAAGCCTCAGCAGCCGCTCGAAGACCACGATGTCGACCTGCTCAGGCGCCAGCCGCAGAGACCAGCCGCCAGGACAGGTCGCCACGGCGTCGCCGAGCACCCGCCGCAGCCGCGAGACGTAGGACCGCAGCGTCGCCTCCGCGGTCGGCGGAGGGCACTCGCCCCACACCGCGCCCACCAGGCGAGCCTGTGGCACCGCATCGCCCACCCGGGAGCCCAGCACTGCCAGCAGCAGCCGCTGCGTCGGGCTGCCGATGGTGATCGTCGTCCCGGCCGCGTCCACGACGTCCACCGGGCCCAGTAGCCGTACGCGCACACAACCGATCATAGGAGCCACAGCCGGAAACAACCCGTAACACGCCAGATACGCCACTCGGGAGCTATCAGAACGCCGGCGGGCCGCAATCCAACCATAGCGACGCAAGCATCACAATCCGACACCCCGTATACCGCCACCACTCATGCGGCGGCGGAAACTTCCACGCGGGACTCGGGGGTCACGTGGTGTCGGGAAAGAGCACTGCCGCGCCGTCGACCCGGTCGCCGGCCAGGTCCGTGAGCGCCTGAGCGGCCGAGGTCAGCGGGTAGGGGGTGACGGTCACCTCGAGGTGGTGGCGGGAGGCCACGGCCAGGAACTCATGGCCGTCCGCCCGGGTGTTCGCGGTCGTGCTGCGCACGGACCGTTCCTGGAACAGATGCCGCTGGTAGTTCAGCCGCGGGATGTCCGTGAGATGGATTCCCGCGACCGACAGAGTGCCCCCGCGGTCCAGCGCCTCCAGCGCGACCGGCACGAGATCACCTACCGGCGCGAACAGGACAGCCGCGTCGAGTGGCTCGGGGGGAGCGTCGTAGGCGCCGGTCACCGAGGCGGCGCCGAGGTCGAGCGCAAGCCGACGGGCCCGCTCGGACCTCGTCATGACGTGCACGCGGGCGCCCTGGGCGATGGCAACCTGGGCGGCGAGATGCGCGGACGCACCGAACCCGTAGATGCCCAGCCGCCCGTCAGGCGGTAGTTCCGCACGTGACAGTGCCCGGTAGCCGACGATGCCTGCGCACAGCAGCGGAGCCAGCTCGCCGTCGCTGTAGCCGGCCGGCAGGTGGTACGCGTAGGCGGCGTTCACGACGGCGTACTGGGCATAGCCGCCGTCGACGTCCCAGCCGGTGTAGATCGACGCGGGGCAGAGGTTCTCGGCCCCGCGTCGACAGTAGGCACACGTCTGGTCGGTGCCACCGAGCCAGGCGATGCCGAGCCGGTCACCGAGCTGGATCGCGGCGGAGGCGGCGGGAGCGGCACAGGCGGCGGGAGCGGCAGAGGCGGCAGGAGCAGCGGAGGCGGCGGAGGTGGGCCCGTCGGCGAGGGTCTCCGGCGCGCCGGCGGGCTCGATCCCGGGCCCGAGTGCGTCGACGTAGCCGACGACCTCATGGCCCGGAACCGTGCGCGGGCGGCGCGGAGTGAGGTCGCCCTCGGCGAGATGCAGATCCGTCCGGCAGACACCGCAGGCGGCGACCTTCAGCCGGACCTGGCCGGGCCCCGGTTCGGGTACCGGAAGCTCCACTGCCCGCAACGGCCCCGAGGCCATGGGCCCCGGGCTGGTCACCTGCCAGGCCAACACCGCGCATCAACCTCCGTCGCCCGGCCCAGCCGCTCCCACGGATCGCCCGCGGCCAGGCCACGGATCGCCCGCGCCCACGGATCGGCCCGGCCCCACCTTCGAGGCCCGGCCTCGCGGTCAGGCCCGGCCTCGCCGGTCAGCTCCTGGCGAGACGTCGGTCAGACGTTCACGCCGTGGTCGCGGGCGAGGCCGCTGAGGTCGTTGTGCCCCTGGCCCACCGCGCGGAACTTCCAGTCGGCGCCGTTGCGGTACACCTCACCGAAGATCACCACGGTCTCGGTGGAGTAGTCCTCGGAGAGGTCGTAGCGGACCAGCTCGGTGCCGGTCTGGTCCACCACGCGGATGTAGGCGTTGCGTACCTGCCCGAAGTTCTGCGCCCGGTTCACCGCGTCGTAGATCGACACCGGCACGACGATCTTGTCGATCTCCTGGGGCACCAGACCCAGGGCGATGTTGATCGACTCGTCGTCGCCCTCGCCGGCGCCGGTCAGGTTGTCGCCGGAGAGCGAGATGGCACCCTCCGGGCTCTTCATGTTGTTGAAGAAGACGAAGTGACCGTCGGACAGCACCTTGCCGTCGCTCTTGACACCGATAGCGGATGCGTCCAGGTCGAAGTCGGTGCCGGTCGTCGTCCGGGCGTCCCACCCGAGGCCGACGGTGAGCGCGGTCAGCGCTCCGGTTCCCGCCTCGGCGGCCTGCTTCGTGAGGCTGACGTTGCCGCCCTTGGCAAGGCTGATCGCCATGACGAATGTCCTTCCTGAGGAATGCTTCTAACGGCGACGATCCTCCGCAGCGAGGACCATCGGTCCAACATGGTCGCTTCCGTAGCCACCCTTGCACAGGAGTACGAACACAGCCGGCAGGCCGTCGGTCGGATGACACTGATGCCACCGGGACGTCCAAGCCGCCCACGTCACGGAGCGCGACCGGGCGGAAGTGCCCCCGACCTCGGTAATCTGGCACGCATGGCGCTCCTGGTCGCGAAGTTCGGCGGTTCCTCGGTCGCGGACGCGGATCGCATCAAACGGGTCGCCGAGCGGATCGTGGAGACCCGCCGAGCCGGCAACGACGTGGTGGTCGTGGTCAGCGCGATGGGTGACACCACCGACGACCTGCTCGACCTCGCCGAGCAGGTCAGCCCCGTCCCGCCCGCCCGGGAACTGGACATGCTGCTCACCGCCGGTGAGCGGATCTCGATGGCGCTGCTGGCGATGGCGATCACCAAGCTCGGCGCGGAGGCGCGTTCCTTCACCGGCTCCCAGGCCGGGGTGATCACCGACTCGGTGCACGGCAAGGCCCGGATCATCGACGTGACCCCGGGGCGTATCCGCACCGCGCTGGACGAGGGCGCGATCGCGATCGTCGCCGGCTTCCAGGGCGTCAGTCAGGACACCAAGGACATCACCACGCTGGGCCGCGGCGGCTCCGACACGACCGCGGTGGCGCTCGCCGCCGCGCTGAACGCCGACGCCTGCGAGATCTACACCGACGTGGACGGCGTCTTCACCGCCGATCCGCGCATCGTGCCCGATGCCCGCCGCATCGACCGGATCTCCTACGAGGAGATGCTGGAGATGGCGGCGTGCGGGGCGAAGGTGCTCATGCTGCGGTGCGTCGAGTACGCCCGCCGATACAGCGTCCCCGTGCACGTCCGCTCCTCGTTCTCGTCGAAGCCGGGCACGTGGGTCACCGAGACTCCGGAGGCACAGCTCGTGGAACAGGCCATCATCCGCGGCGTCGCGCACGACCTGAGCGAGGCGAAGGTGACCGTCGTGGGCTGCCCGGACAAGCCGGGCGTGGCCGCCGCGGTGTTCCGCGCGGTCGCCGACGCCGACGTCAACCTTGACATGATCGTGCAGGTCGGCTCGGTCGCCGGCTCCGGCCGGACGGACATCTCGTTCACCCTGCCGAAGACGGACGGGAAGACCGCGCTGGAGGCGCTGGAGAAGGTGCACAGCCAGATCGGCTTCGACCGCACCCTCTACGACGACCACATCGGCAAGCTGTCACTGATCGGCGCCGGGATGAAGTCGCATCCGGGGGTGTCCGCTCGTTTCTTCGGCTCCCTCGCCGACGCCGGGGTCAACGTCGAGATCATCTCGACGTCCGAGATCAGGATCTCGGTGGTCGTGCGGGACACGGATCTGCCCGTCGCCGTGCGCGCCGTGCACAGCGCCTTCGAGCTGGGCGACCCGGACGAGAGCGCCGTCGTGTACGCGGGAACGGGTCGATGAACGCTTCCCGCGGCGGCAGCTGCCGCCGTGGCGGCAGCGACGGCAACGGTGACGGCAGCGGCAGTGGACGGACGAGCGGAGGCAGGCAATGAGTGACATCCCCCAGCGCCCCACGCTGGCCGTGGTGGGTGCGACCGGGGCGGTGGGCAGCGTGATGCTCGGCCTGCTGTCCGAGCGCCCGGACGTCTGGGGTGAGATCCGGCTGGTCGCCTCGGCCCGCTCGGCCGGGCGCACGCTTCGGGTACGCGGCCAGGACGTGCCGGTCCAGGTGTTGGCACCGGAGGTGTTCGACGGTGTCGACATCGCCGTCTTCGACGTGCCGGACGAGGTGTCCGCGCAGTGGGCTCCCGTCGCCGCGGCGCGGGGCGCCGTCGCCGTGGACAACTCCGGCGCCTTCCGGATGGACGCGGACGTCCCCCTCGTCGTGCCGGAGGTCAACGCGGCCGCGGTCGCGGACCGCCCGCGCGGCATCATCTCGAACCCGAACTGCACGACCCTGTCGATGATCGTGGCGGTCGGCGCGCTGCACCGGGCCTTTGGCCTCGAATCCCTCTTCGCGACCTCCTACCAGGCCGCGAGCGGGGCCGGGCAGTCCGGCATCGACACGCTGTACGACCAGCTCCAGCTGGTCGGCGGCACCCGGGAGCTGGGGCAGGCGGCCGGTGACGTGCGCAAGGCCGTGGGCGAGGACGGCCTCGGCCCGTTCCCCGCACCGCTCGCGCTCAACGTGGTCCCCTGGGCCGGGTCGTTGAAGGAGGGCGGCTGGTCCTCCGAGGAACTGAAGATCCGCAACGAGTCGCGGAAGATCCTCGGCATGCCGGGCCTGCGGGTGTCGGCGACCTGTGTACGGGTTCCCGTCGTGACCACGCACGCCGTGGCGGTGCACGCCCGCTTCACCCAGCCGGTCACCGGTGAGCAGGCGCGGGAGGTCCTGACGTCGGCTCCCGGCGTGGCCGTCCTGGACGATCCGGCCGCCGGCCAGTTCCCCACCCCGGCGGATGTGGTGGGCACGGACCCGACCTGGGTCGGGCGTATCCGTCAGTCGCCGGATGATCCGCACGAGGTCGCGCTTTTCGTATGCGGGGACAACCTGCGCAAGGGCGCCGCGCTCAACACGCTGCAGATCGCAGAACTGCTCGCAGCCCGCTGACGTCGGTCGGCCCCGCCGGCGCGGGGCCGCCGGTCCGCCGGTGGTAGCGATCAGCACTGAACGTCACTGCACGCGATTGGCACGACGCGAATTGCGCACGCGCCCGGTCCAGTCATGATCCTGTGAACATCCTATGAATCATGAAGGATCGACGCTTCAGCGCTCCCACCACCCGGTCGGCGCGAACGCACGACTGAACAGAGGGCCGTCACGGAACGTGACATCACCCCAGCACGGAGCAGCACAGGACGGCGTCTCGGAACGAGATATTTGCGCCAGGAAGTATTCCCGACATCATCTTTTTCGGTTCCGACCAATCAGCGAGACGCTTGCCGACTGCTCCACGAATCGATCGACCCAGCTGGGAACGAATGACATCTGTTATTCGTCTGCCCGCCGCGGCATACCGATTCCGGCAACGAGATGACGCCGGATCCCGCAACTACATCCAGCCGGATCCTGCACCTGGATCGCACCGGTCGGTACGCCTTCTGGTGAACGACCGCCGCAGCCGGCGGAAGCCCCAAGGCGGGCTACCCGGACAGATCAGAACGCCACCGGCGAGAGCCACGCCATCGCCCTGACATCACCAAAAAGCGGTCAGCCCGCTCACCGGAGTGATCCGACGAGCGGGCTGACCGACCTTGGTTCTACTGCTACTCGTGGCTCAGACGACGCGGACGGCGTCGGCCTGCGGGCCCTTCTGGCCCTGGGTCACCTGGAACTCGACCCGCTGGCCCTCCTCGAGTGCCTTGTAGCCGTCCATCACGATTGCGCTGTAGTGGACGAAGACGTCAGACCCGCCGCCGTCCACGGAGATGAAGCCGAAGCCCTTCTCCGAGTTGAACCATTTCACCGTGCCCTGAGCCACGTGCCGTTCTCCCTGCTGGTGCAGTCAGGACCCGCACCGCGCGGGCCCCGGGCCGGAACGCTTCGGCGATAGGATTCGCCGCCGCGTTGTTCCGCTGTGTCTCGGTTGAGACACGAACTGACGAACCCCGGCCACGCCTGACGCTACACGTACGCGGCCCCGGACGGGAGTCCTCCGGCAGAAGAAGTCCACTTCACGGCTCGGCATTACGAACATCCACTTCACCGTGGCGGTGTGTCACAGCGCACTCGATCGAAGTCGAGCAGCCACCGGAACAGCTCTTCGCAGGCCTTCGCAGCCCTTCACCGAGCGCCGAAGTAAGGACTCCCAACTCACACAAGTGCGCTGCCGGGCAACGCGGGGCTCTGGCGCGCGGGGCCTTCTCCGGCACCATGACGCTCGATCGCGGTGGCGATCTCATCCAGGTCGCCGCCGCTGAGAACCACCTCGCCACCGGCCGGCAGCCAGGCTTCGATCTGGTCCGGACGCCGGGCCCCGACAATCGCGGCGGTCACCCCATCGAAGGACAACGTCCAGGCCACAGCCACCGCGGCCACCGTCGTCCCGTTCCGGTCCGCGATGGGGCGCAGCGCGTCCACCAGGGCCAGGTTCCGGTCGAGCGCGGGCCGCACGAACTCCGGCGACCGATGGCGCCAGTCATCCTCCGGGAGCGACTGCGAGCGCTCCAGCGACCAGCGGCCACTGAGCAGCCCCGACTGCATCGGGCTGTAGACGATCACTCCGATGTCCCGCATCGCACAGTAGGGCAGGAGATCCGTCGCGGCCAGCCGGTTGATCATCGAGAACGGCGGCTGCAGGACGTCGACGCCGCCCACGGTGGCCGCCTCCTCCAGCTGGCCCACCGAGAGGTTCGACACACCCACCGCGCGAATCTTGCCGGCCGCGCGGAGCTCATGCAGGGTGCCGACCGCGTCGGCGATCGACGTGCCGTCCTGCGGCGGCCAGTGCAGCTGGTAGAGGTCGATGCGCTCGGTCCGCAGCCGCCGCAGCGAGGCCTCGACCTCCGCGCGGATCGACGAGGGCGCACCGACCCGCTCCGGCGGCCGGGAGAAGTCGCTCTCGTCCCAGACCAGGCCGCACTTGGTGAAGACGTAGGGCCGCTCGTCGGCGGGGATGTCGGCCAGCGCGCGGGCGACCAGCTCCTCGGAGTGACCGAGCCCGTAGACCGCGGCGGTGTCGATCCAGTTCACCCCGGACCGCACCGCGGCGCGGATCGCCTCGACGGCCTCGGCGTCGTCCTGGGCCCCCCACCCGAACGCCCAGCCCGCCCCGCCGATGGCCCAGGCGCCGAACCCGACCCGGGTGACGGACATGTCAGTCCTGCCGAGTCGGACGGTCGGCAGCGATTCAGGAGCGGTCATTCGGCATCTCCTCGTGAACGTGGGCGCCTGACCCGGGGTGCCCACCGGACTGCGCGCTGGCGTGACCAGGCTCCGGTGACTCCGGGCCGCCGGAACGCGGGGACCTCGCCACCGCTCGCCGGACGTCCACCGACACCACCTGGCGCCTGCCGACGTCTGCCGCGCGCCCGCCAGACGTCTCCAGGCCCGATGCTGCCCGACCCGCGCCCCGTCCGCCCGTCAAGGTGGCCACCCACACGCCCGTGATGCGCCGCCACGAGACGAAAGTCACACGCGAGCAGGCCCTCGCGAACTACTGCGGACCAGAACCTACCGGGACGCGGACGGCACAGGAGCGGCCGTCGCACGGGCGACCATCAGAGAGCCGAACGTCACACAGACGAACGCCGAACGGGCGAACGTCGCAGGGGTGAGCGCTGAACGGGTGAACGCCGAACGGACGTCAGCGGAACCAGCGGCGGTGGCGGCGGGCGGAGGCCGCCGGCCACAGATCGAAGAAGTCCCGTTCGGCCGTGCGGGCCCGGTGCTCCTCCAGCCCGAGCAGCACGCCCAGCGTGAAAGCGGACGGGTCGCCGGCCTCCTGGGCACGCACCCCCCATTCGCGCAGCAGGCCGCGGGCGATCGTCGCGTCCTGATGTGTTCCGAGCAGTTCCTGCATCGACTCGGCGAGCCGGGCGAACGCCGCCGCGGACGAGCCGTAGACCGGGCCGACCGCCTCGGCCGCGTAGCGCAGCCGCTTGGCCTGCTTGCGCGCCGAGTGCAGCAGCTCGTCGCGTTCGAGGCCGATCGGCAGGTCACCGGCGCGGGCCACCTTGCGGGTCAGCCGGCGGTCGGCGTCATGCAGCAGGCCCGGGAGGATCTTCTCGGCGGGCTTGCGGGCGGACCCGGTCAGCGGCGCGTTGACGAGCGCGATCAGATCCTCGAGAAGCTGCAGATAGCGGGCGCTGCGCAACATCGCGAGCGCCTCTTCCCGTGCCGCGCTCTGGTCGGCGGCGAGATGGCCGGAGATGACCGCGGCCGCGTCGCCGCGGACCAGCTCGGCGGGCAGCTCGGCGAGCCGCTCGGTGAAGTAGGCGATCTGCACCTCCGCGTCACGCGCGCCGGACAGCGCCCCGGCCAGGTCGCGCAGCTCGCCGTCCAGGTGCGCGACGAGCTCGGCGGGGAAGAAGGGCGCGAACGTCCGCAGCGTGCTGCGTGTCCGGCGACAGGCGACCCGCATCCGGTGCACGGCGTCCGGGGCGTCCAGCCGCACCCGCGGGTCGGTGGCGAGCAGCGTCTCGACCTGGGCGATGAGATACGCACGGATCACGGTGCCGGCCGGTGTGCGGCGGCGCAGTTTGGCCGCGGCGGCGGGCACATCCGGGCCTGGCGCCTCGGCGAGTGCCGGGCCGAGCACCTGAGCCAGCTTCGAGGCGGACGCCGAGCGGCCGGCCCCGGCGGCCAGCAGCACCCGCTCCACATCGTCCAGCAGGGCAGGGGCGCCCGCACCGAGCTCGACCTCGATCTCGCGCCACTTCTGCGCGCCCGCGGCCGAGCCCAGGATCGTGGCGGACACCTGATCGTCGACGACCTCGGCCAGATCCACACCTGCGTCGTCCCGCAGGCGCCGGGCCGTCCGCAGCGTCACCAGACGGGCGACCGGACGCAGCTCGGCTCCGCGCAGGTACGCCGTGACGAGATCAACGAGGTCGGCGGGCACCGGGCCGCCGTCACCGCCGAGCGGCCGCTGGATCTCGTCCCGCGCCCCGGGGGCGACGGGGAGCTTCAGGTGCCAGCCGGCATCGGGCCCGCCGGTGCGCCGGCGCAGCGTGATGCGGTTGCGGGCCAGCCGCAGGTCCTCGGTGTCGTGGTAGACGGCCTCCAGTGTCACGGCACGGCGGGTGCGCGCCGTCGAGACACCGGGCACCTGGGCCAGCCTGGGCAGCATGAAGCCCGGATCCACCGAGTACTTGCGTTCGATCTCCCGAACCGAGCCCATGCCGGCTCCCTCCCCGTCGTGAGTCGCCCTCGCCGGGACGATCAGTTGGACACCGGACGCATCGGCACCGGGCATCTGCCGCCAGGCGGGCCCCCGAGCACGGAAGGGACCTGGCAAGGCACAACACACAACGCACCCGCAGGCACGTTGTGATATGGACAACTTTTGTTTGCCTTTTGTTTACCTTAGCGCGGAAGGCTACCTCGGAACGGGGATCCACGAGACCTTTCCGGCAAGAATCACGTATCCGACGAAGGCAACACTGTCGATGAGTGTGTGCGCGATCACCAGGGGTAGCACCCGGCCGGTGCGCTGGAAGATCCGCCCGAACAGCAGCCCCATCGCGACATTGCCGGCGAACCCGCCCAGCCCCTGGTAGAGGTGGTAGGAGCCGCGCAGCAGCGCACTCGCCAGCAGGGCGGAATTCGAGCGCCAGCCCAGCTCCCGCAGGCGGACGAGCAGATACCCAGCCACCACGACCTCCTCGGCCAGCCCGTTCTCGGCCGCGGAGGCGATCAGCACCGGCACCCGCCACCAGACGTCCGGCAGGCTCGACGGGGAGACCGTGAGGTTCGCGCCGCTGTGCCAGGCCGCCAGGTAGAAGGCAAGCCCCGCCCCACCCACCACCGCCGCCAGCGCCGCCCCGCGCAGGCCGTCCGCCCACGGGCGACGCCGATCGAGCCCGATGGCCGCGGCGCCGCCGCCGTGCCGGCCGAGCAGATGGCACACGAGGAACACCGGCACCAACGCGGAGGCGATCGACGCGAGCTGCAACGCGAGATCGAGCCAGGGCCGGCCCGGCGCCGCCGACGAGTTCAGGCTCGCGACCTGTGAACGCACCGACTTCTCCGCGGTGAGCACGCCGACATACCGGATCAGCGCGAACAGGCCGGAGGATGCGAACGAGACGCCCAGAACGAGGAGAACCTCGTTGCGCAGCAGCCGGTGGCCGAGCGACTCCGCACCGCCCTGGTAGGCCGGCTCCGCCTCCGGCGTCGGTGCCGGCGCCGGCGCCGGAGGCGGAGGCGGAGCCGGCGGGCTCGTCGTCGTCATCGCCGTCGGAGGCGGTGCGGCTCCTGTGGGCACGGCGGAACCGTCCGCTCGGCTGCTACCGGAGCTGGCCCTCATCACCTAATGAAGGTAGTCGCGCCGCCGAAACGACTCCCGCGCCGGGAGCCGCCACCACCGTCCGCACCCGCCCTGGCCGGCCGCTCGAAGCCGGAGCTACGAAGATCTGAGGAGTTTGGTCGTTGCGACGACCACGATCCTCAGATCTTGCTCAACAGCAACCGCAGTCACAGCCCCGGTCGGAGCCGGCGGACCACATCCGCCGCCTTCGGGAATGCGCTGCACACCCCTGGCCGGGATTGCGCGGCCCTGACGCAGCGCGGCCCTGCGCCGGCAGCATGCCGACGCAGGGCCGCATCCCGGGCCGGTCCCTCGTCAGGACCTGGCCTCGGGGCTGGACACCTCCGGGCTGGAGAACAGGCGGAACAGCATCCACAGTGAGGGCACCAGGATGACGAGCCCGCAGCAGACCGCGATCAGCATCGCCACGATGTTGGCCGACGGGGCGGCGGCCGAGTCGATCGTCGCCTGGCCCATCACGAGATCCGGGTACTGCGCGGCGGCCCAGCCCCAAAGCACGCCGGCGACCGCGAGACCCGCCGTCACCCTCGCCGTCGTGAACCTGTGCCGCCACAGCGCCACCAGCGAGGACACCCCACCGATCGCGGAGATCACGACGAACGGGATCGAACGATCGGCGAACCGATCCGCGACCACCGGTGCCTCGGACCACAGCAGAGGCAACAGCGCGGCGGCGAGCAGCCCGGACACGACCGCACCGCCGAGCGCGCGGCGCCGGAAGCCCGGGACCAGATGCGCCGTCTCGGTGCTGGCGGCCGCGTCGCGGCACAGGTAGACCGCCGCCAGGAAGGCGGTCACCGCGAGCGCGAACACACCGCAGAGGATCCCGAAGGCACTCTTCACCGGGGTGAGCGGTGCGCCTTCGGCGACGTCACCGGTGGCGAGCGCGGCGCCGGCCACCCCGAGGGCGACCGGCGTGATCGCCGACGAGACCGCGAACACGTGGCCCCACCAGTGGTCCGGCCCGGCGGCGCCTGAGCCGTACGCCCGGTACACGTAGGCCGCGCCACGCAGCACGATGCCGGCGAGCGCGCAGATCAGCGGGATCTCCAGGGTCGAACCGACGACACCGAACGCCGCCGGGAAGCCGCTGAACATCATCACCACGACGAAGATGAGCCAGACGTGGTTCGCCTCCCAGATCGGGCCGAGCGCCGCGGAGACGAGCCGGCGCTGGTCCGCGGCGTCGCGGCCGCGGGCGAACAGGTCCCAGACGCCTCCTCCGAAGTCGGCGCCGCCGGTGAGGGCATAGGCGGTGAGCCCGAGCACCATCACGATGGCGAGCAGGTCCGCGGCGGTCATCGGGCGTCCCCCTCCTGCCCGGCACGGCCCGCGCCGGGACGGTCCGCACCGGGACGGCCGGGCGGCTCGGTTGTCAGGGCGTCGAATCCGGAGGCTTCCGACCTCGCGGAGCCGCCCGGCGGCGCGGACTGTTCGGGCAACGCTGAGGCTTCCGGCCTGGCGGAGGCTTCCGGCGCCGGCGCGGGCTGGCCCGCCGGCGCCGGCCGTGCATCCGGAATGTCCGGCGTGGTGGTGCTCTCGGCGATGGCGCCGCCGAGCACCGGCCCGCCGGTCGCCATCCGGCGCAGGATGAGCACCAGCGCGACCGCGAGGCCCAGGTAGAGCAGGACCGTCCCAGCGAAGATCACCGGCATGCCCTCGGTGGTCGTCACAGCCTCGTCCACCCGCATCCGGCCGTAGACGATCCAGGGCTGGCGGCCGCCCTCGGTCACCTCCCAGCCGGCCATCATCGCCGCCACGGAGGCCGGGCCCGAGGCAACCGCCGCCCACAGCCACGATCTGCCGGTGGGCAGCAGCGGCCGTTCCCCGCGCCGGCGCCGGCGCCAGACCGCGATACCGGTGGCGCCGGCGAAGGCGATCAGGGCACAGCCGAGCCCGACCATCACGTTGAAGGCCAGGTGCACCTGGCGCGCGTCCGGCCGCTCCTCCGGGGGCACCGCCGACAGGCCCGTGATCTCGTGATCGGCGCTGAAGCCCTCCATCAACGACAGCAGGTTGGGGATCTCGATCCCGTGCCGGACCTCGCCGGTCTCCTCGTCGTAGATCCCGCCGATGGTCAAGGGGGCATGTGTCTGGGTGTGGCCGATCCCCTCCATCGCGGCGAGCTTGATCGGCTGCTTCTCACCGACCACCCGGGCCGCGATGTCGCCGACGACCAACTGCAGGGGGGCACAGACGAGCAGGACGGTCAGACCGACGCGCAGTCCGCGCTGGTGATACGCGTCGCGCCGGCCGCGCAGCAGGCCGACGGCATACACCCCGGCGACGATGCCGCCGGTGCACATCAGCGCAGCCAGCAGCATGTGGACGAGCTGATGCGGCGCGGTCGCGGCCAGGAACGGGGCGAACGGCTCTGCCGAAACGACCTTGCCATCGACCTCTGTGATGTGACCGGGGGTGTTCATCCAGGCGTTGGCCGTGATGATGAAGAGAGTCGACATCGTCCCGGCGATGGCGATCGGCCACAGCGTCATCCAGTGAGCCCGCGGCGAGAGGCGCTTCCAGCCGTACAGGTACATGCCGATGAAGATCGCTTCGGTGAAGAACGCGAAGCCCTCCAGGGTGAACGACAGTCCGAGCACACCGCCGTACCGGGCCATGAAGGCCGGCCACAGCAGACCGAACTCGAAGGACAGTGCCGTCCCGGAGACTGCGCCGACGGCGAACAGCACCGCGAACGCCTTGGACCACTTGCGGGTCAGCGCCAGCCAGACCGGGTCACGGGTGCGGACCCAGCGGCCTTCGACGAACAGCAGGAGCCACGGCATCCCGACGCCGAACACCGCGAAGCAGATGTGGAACGCCAGCGAGATCGCGGTCTGCGCGCGCGCCAGGTCGGTGGACAGTGCGCTCGCGCGGGTCACATCCGCAGCCAGCGAGAGCGTCTCAACGTGGGAGAACACCGCGACATCGGTGAGAACTGCGGCGGCTTGGACCATCGGGGCCTCCTCCACCGTGGTAGCAGCGAGCCCGTCGCGTACTTCTACGTCCCGTAGAAAATTCTACGAGATGTAGAAGATTCTACGTTCCGTAGAAGATTTTTTGTTGTGAGATCGAGCGACCTGACCGAACTTGCGGGCAGGAAGTTCTACGCGGCGTAGGATCGGTCTATGGCTCGCCTGGGTGACCTGGAACGGTCGGTCATGGACGTCCTGTGGTCCGCGGAGGGCTGGCTGACCGCACGTAACGTCGCGGCCCGCCTGCACCACGAACGCGACCTCGCCTACACCACCGTGCTGACCGTGCTGGAGCGCTTGGAGCGCAAGGGCTTCGTGCGCCGCCAGCGGGCCGCGCGCGCCCACCGTTACGCGGCGGCCGACAGCAGGGAGGCCGTGGTCGCGGAGGCGATGCTGGAAGCTCTCGGCACCGCCGACGACCGGGGCTCCGCGCTCGTCCGCTTCGTTGGCTCGGTGTCCGCGGAGGAGGCCGAGATCCTGCGCCGCGCGCTCGAGCCCACCGGCCCCGCCGACACGCCCGAGGCCACGCCCGGCACCGAGGGCGGCAGCGGCGAGCAGGCACACGCGCCCGTCGAGGCCCCGGCGGCCGGATCCGACGGTGGCCCGGCGCGAGCCGAGGCCGGCACCGACAGCGCCCCTGACGCGGCGGCCCCGAGCGCCTGACACGACCAGCGCGCCTGGCACCGGCACCGCCCCGCTCCCCTGCCCCGCGACCGCTTTGCCGCAGGCCGAGAGTTGAGGATTTCGGTCGTTCGAACAACCACGATCCTCAGGATTTGCTCGGCAGCAGCGACGGCGACCGCGACCCGAGGCCACGGCGACCGAAGACCTGAGGATCTTCGTCGTTCGAACAACCACGATCCTCGGGATTTGCTTGACAGCAGGGGCAGCCCGAAGATCGACGCACGGGACCTTTGGCCATGACCACCGTCAGGGGACTACCGGACGTCACCGAAGTCACCCCCCGACTGCCCATAACAGCGACGACCAGCGCATTCGGTCCGATCAGGCTCGCAGTCGGCGCGCAATCGTAGTCAGTCCGGGTGCAGAGCGGTAGCGTCAGGCTGGACATGACGACCGCGGCCCTTCTCGCCCTGTTCGCGTGCGCGCTGGCATGGCCGGCCCCACGCCTGCTGGCCGCCGCCCGTTGGCCGCACCGCTGTCCGCGCGCCGCGATCGTGCTGTGGCAGGCGATCGGCCTGGCCGGTGGGGTGTCCGCACTGCTCGCCGCGGCGGCGTTCACCGTGGCCCCGTTGTCGCAGGGCATCCCCGCCGCGATGGCCGACCACGCGGCCAACCTCCTGGCCGGCGACCCACTCGTCGGGCTCGGCCGGATGAATCTCATCGGTCTCGCGATCGCCGCCGCGCTGGCCGCCCGGCTGTTCGGCGTGTTGGCCGTGTCGACAGCGGCGACGCTGCGCGAACGTCATCGGCACCGGCACCTCGTCGATCTGGCCGGTCACCGGCACCGCGACCACCTCCACGATCACGCACATGGTCCCGTACACGGACGCAGCGCCGGCCACGGCCAGCCCGCGGAGTCAGGAACGCCCGCAGACGTCCCGAACGCGGGCGACGCCAACCCGGCGGGCGACCCGGCAGGGCCAGTTGGTGACCCGGCAGGGCCAGTAGGCGCCCCTGCCGGGCCAGAGGGCCGAGCGGCAGGGCCGATGGGCCTGGCGGGGGGCCGTGCCGAGCTTCCCGGCGAGGGGTGTTCCCTGTGCCTGCACCGGGAACGCAGCGCCGCCCGGCTGCGCATCCTCGACCATCCGGTCGCCGTCGCCTACTGCGTTCCCGGCGGGCGGCACGCGCGGGTCGTGGTCTCCGAGGGGCTGCTGCGAACGCTGACACCGGAGGAGCTCGACGCTGTCCTCGCGCACGAGGAGGCGCACGTCGCCGGCCGGCATGACCTGGTGATCCAGCCCTTCATGGCCTGGGAGCGCACCTTTCCGTTCCTGCGCCCGGCACGCGAGGCCACCGCCGCGGTGTCGCTGCTGGTCGAGATGCTCGCGGATGACGCCGCCGCGCAGCGGACCAGTGGGCGCACGCTGGCGCGGGCACTGGCCCGGCTCGGGGTGACCCGTGCCGCGGTGCCCGCCGGCACGCTGGGGGTGACCGGCATGCCGCCGGGCACCGCCCCCGAGTCGCTGGCGGTGCTGGGAGTCGGCGGGGCCGGCCGCCTCGTCGCCACGATGACCACCTTTCTCGGCGAAAGCCCCGGCGCCCAGCGGCGCAGTCCCGTGCACACACCTGTTGTCACCCGGATCTCCCGGCTGCTCGACCCCCCGACGGTCCCGATCTGGCTGCCCGGCGCGGCCTACCTCACCGCGGTGGCGGTGTTCCTCGCCCCGGTCCTGTTGCTGCTCCTCTGAGAGACGTCCTTTGACCAGTCGCCCCGGCCCGTCGTCGCCCGCATCGGAACCAGACGGCCCCGCGGCCGGCGCGCAGGCGGGACCAAAGTCGCAACCACTACCAAAGTCACCACCGGCCTCACCGCTTCCGCCACCGACGCCGACGCCGACGCCAGCGCCGGCGTCGCCGTCGCCGTCGTCGCGGAGCCAGGCTCAGGATCCGGGTGGTTTCTCCGGCGGTGTCTCCTCCGACGCTCGCCACGCGGCAGTACGCGCCGACGTGCGCCGGCTGGGAACGCTGCTCGGTGAGGCGCTCACCCGCCACGAGGGCGCCGAGCTGCTCGACCTGGTCGAACGGGTCCGGCTGCTGGCCCGCGGTGAGGACGCCGGCGCCGAGCTCGCCACAGTGCTCGACGAGGTCGACGCATCCAGGGCGATTCCGCTGGCCCGGGCGTTCAGCGCCTACTTCCAGCTGGCCAACATCACCGAGCAGCTGCACCGCTCAAGGGAGATCTCCGACCGGTCGAGCGGGCGGCTGCAGGCGCTCACCGAGCAGATCGCCGACGCCGTGGCCGACGGCAGCCTGGACCCGGGCCTGCCCGCCGAGGTGATGCGGCGCCTTGAGCTCCGGCCGGTGTTCACCGCGCACCCCACCGAGGCCAGTCGACGCTCCGTGCTGGACACCCTGCGCGGCATCGCGGATCTGCTCGACGCCGCCGACGACCCGCGCCGCCCCGGTGCCGACGACGAACGGCTGGCCCGGCGGCTCGCCGAGATGGTGGACGTCCTGTGGCAGACCGACGAGCTGCGGGTCGAGCGGCCCAAGCCGGCGGATGAGGCCCGGTCCGCCACGTACTACCTGGGGTCGATCATCACCGAGGTCCTTCCGGACCTGCTGGAGGACCTGGACCGGGCGCTGGCCCGGATCGGCGTGGAGCTGCCGGTCACCGCCCGCCCGCTGACGTTCGGCTCGTGGGCGGGCGGAGACCGGGACGGCAACCCGAACGTCACCCCGGCCGTCACCCTCGAGGTCCTGAACCTTCAGCACGAGTTCGGCATCAGGGTGCTCACCGCGGCGCTCGACCGGCTGGTCCGTGAGCTGACCGCGTCCACCCGGGTCGTCGGGGAGATCAGTGCCGGGCTGCGGGCCGCGCTGGCAGCGGACCGGGCGGCGCTGCCCGAGGTGTACGGCCGGTTCATCCGGCTCAACGCCGAGGAGCCCTACCGGCTCAAATGCAGCTACATCCTGGCCCGGCTGGCCGCCACCCGGGCCAGGCTCGCCGCCGGCTCCCCGCATGTGCCGGGCAAGGACTACCTGCGGATCACCGAGCTGGTGGACGAACTGGAGCTCATGCGGGCCTCCCTCGCCGCCAGCCACGGTGAGCTGGTGGCGAACGGGCCGGTGCTGCGCGCGATCCGGACCGCGAACGCCGCCGGGCTGTCGTTGGCGACACTCGACATCCGTGAGCATGCCGACGCCCATCACGCGACCCTCGGCGCGATCTACGACCAGCTCGGCGAGCTCGACGTCCCCTATGCCAGCCTGGACCGACCAGCCCGGCTCGCGCTGCTGGTGGCGGAGCTGGCGGGGCGCCGACCGCTGCTCGGTGCGGTCCCGCCGCCGCTGCCGGAACGCGCCGCGCGGACTTTCGAGCTGCTCACCACGGTGCGCCGGGCGCTGGACCTGTACGGCGACGGTGTCATCGAGAGCTACATCGTGTCGATGACCAGAGGCGTCGACGACATCCTCGCGGTCGTCGTCCTCGCGCGGGAGGCGGGGCTCGTCGGCACGGGCCGCTCCGCGGGAGCGGAAACCGGCTCGGGCACCGCGACCGGCTCGGGCACCGCGGCGGGCACCAGCGCTGGTGCTGGTGCCGGCAGCCGTAGCGGCAGCGCAGCGGGCACGGGCGGGGCGTGGGCGCGCATCGGGTTCGTCCCGCTGTTCGAGACCGTCACCGAGCTGCGGGCGGCGGGCAGCCTGCTCGAGCGGCTGCTCGCGGATCCGTCCTATCGCTCGCTGGTCGCGGCACGCGGTGACGTGCAGGAGGTCATGCTCGGTTACTCGGACTCGTCCAAGGACGCCGGCATCACCGCCTCCCAGTGGGAGATCCACAAGGCGCAGCGCGAGCTGCGGGACACCGCGCGGGCCCACGGCGTCGTCCTGCGGCTGTTCCACGGCCGGGGCGGCTCGGTCGGCCGCGGCGGCGGCCCCTCCGGGGAGGCGATCCTCGCCCAGCCGTACGGCACCCTGGACGGGCCGATCAAGGTCACCGAGCAGGGCGAGGTGATCTCGGACAAGTACATCCTGCCCAGCCTCGCCCGGCAGAACCTGGAGATCGCCCTGGCCGCGGTGGTCGAGGCCTCGGTGCTGCACCGGACCTCTCGGCAGCCCGACCACGTCCTCGCCGGCTGGGACGACACGATGGCCGCGGTCTCGGAAGCGGCGCAGGGCGCCTACCGGTCGCTGGTGGCCGATCCCGCGCTGGTGCCGTTCTTCCTCGCCGCGACGCCCGTCGACGAGCTGGGGAACCTCAACATCGGTTCCCGGCCGGCGCGGCGGCCCGGCGGCACCGGGGGGCTCGCCGACCTGCGGGCCATCCCGTGGGTGTTCGGCTGGACGCAGTCACGGATCCTGCTGCCCGGCTGGTTCGGGGTCGGCTCCGGCCTGGCCGCGGCGCGCGTGGCCGGAGCCGGCGACGAGCTGGCCGAGATGTACCGCTCATGGCACTTCTTCCGCACCTTCCTCGGCAACGTCCAGATGACGCTGGCCAAGGCGGACCTCACGATCGCGCGCCACTACGTGTCCACCCTGGTCGATCCCGAGCAGGCCGGCCTGCTCGACGTCATCCGGGCCGAGTACGACCGCACGGTACGCGAGGTCCTGAGCGTCACCGGCCAGTCGGAACTGCTGGAGACCGCACCCGTGCTGCGACACACCCTGCAGGTCCGGGACGTCTATCTCGCTCCGCTGCACGCCCTGCAGGTGTCACTGCTGGCCCGCACCCGGGCCGCCGGCGACGACGCGGATCCCCGCCTGCGCCGCGGCCTGCTGCTGACCATCAACGGCATCGCCGCCGGCCTTCGCAACACCGGGTGACGCCGGTGGCACCGCTGCCCCCATCGACACCGCTGACACCACTGACACCGCTGGCGCCGCTGACGCCGCTGACGCCGCTGGCGCCGCTGACGCCACCGCGTCGGCGACGCGCCGGCGGCGAGGAGCGGTCGTCAGGCCCAGGACCAGGGTGGCCGCGCTGGCGGCGACGACGACCCACCGGCCGGCCGGGCTCATCGCATCGATCATGGTCGTCGACTCGCCCCCGCCCCCAGCCCCACCCGCTGCCGCCGTGACGGTGACCGCCGCGACGGACCCGACCAGTGCGACGCCCAGCGACTGGCCTACCTGACGGCTCGTCGAGGCGACCGCCGCGGCCACCCCCGCCTGCTCGACCGGCATGCCGGAGACCGCGGTGTTCGTGATCGGCGCGTTCACCAGCCCGAAGCCCGCCCCGAACACCGTGTAGGCGATCAGCAGCTGCCCGGTCGAGCTGCCGGCGTCGAAGCCGACCATCGCGAGGCTGCCCAGCGTGAGGCCGACCCCCGCCGCGAGCAGCGAGGGCCTGGGGCCGAACCGCGCGACCGCCCGCCCCGACAGCGGCGCGCCGATGATGATGCCCGCCGCCATCGGCAGCGTCACCAGGCCCGCGTGCAGCGGTTGGTAGCCACGGACGTCCTGCAGGTAGATGGTGTTGAGCAGCAGCGAGCCGCCGAGCGCCCCCAGCGCGCACACCGCGGTCAGCGTCGCCCCCGAGAACGACGCGACGCGGAACAGGCGGACGTCCAGCAGCGGTTCCTCGCGGCGGGACTCGTAGCGCACCAGCAGCGCCACCGCGACGCCGGCGCCGGCGAGCAGGCCGAGGGTCCTGGCGGACGTCCAGCCGGCCTCGGGCGCGGCGATGAGTGAATACGTCAGCGTGGCGAGAATGAAGATCACTAGTACCTGGCCGACCGCGTCCAGCCGCCGTGGCCGCGACGCGCGTGACTCCGGCACGTACAGCTGGGCCAGGGTCAGGGCGATCAAACCAATCGGGATGTTGATCCAGAAGATCGAACGCCAGCCGACCCACTCGACCAGAACACCGCCCAGTACCGGGCCGAGTGCCATGCTGATGCCGACGACAGCACCCCAGACGCCGATGGCCCGCGCCCGCTCGCGCGGGTCGGTGAACGTGTTCGTGATGATCGACATCGCCACCGGGTTGAGCATCGAGCCGCCGACGGCCTGCACCATCCGGAACGCCACCAGCCAGTGCAGGCTGGGCGCGATGCTGCACAGCAGGGAGCCGAGGGTGAACAGCGCGAGACCGGCCTGGAAGATCCGGCGGCGGCCGAGCCGGTCCCCCATCGAGCCGGCGAGCATGAGCAGGCTCGCCAGCACGATGGTGTAGCCGTCGATGGACCACTGCAGGCCGGCGGGGGACGCGTCGAAGTCACGCCGCAGCGAGGGCAGCGCGATGTTCACGATCGTGTTGTCGAGCCCGACGATGAGCAGGCTCATCGAACAGATCCCGAGCACGGCGAACCTTCGGTTCCTGGTCAGTTCGACTTCGACCATCGGACGGATCACCTCCGGGGCGGATGTCGGCTCTGCACCCCTTGCGGCGCCGGGGGCCAATTGTTTAGCTTATAGCAACTAACGGATGGGGCATCCCGGATCTTTCGCCTCGCCCCGGATCACCCCGCCCGCCCACCTCGGGCACCCGGGCACCACGCGCTGCCACCACCGCCGCCCCGCTGTCGCCACCGCCACCGATGCCACTGGCCGCTGCCGCCGTCGAGCAAGATCCGAGGATCCTGGCCACCCCAGAAAGCGCGTGGCGCACACCCGCCCGCCGCGCGGCGACCCACCGGGCATCCCGCGCCGCCACGCAGCCCCAGCAATTCACACCGATAGCGAAAACCGGGCCCTTGACGATCCACAAGAATTGAGGATTTCGGTCGCTGTAGCAGCCATAATCCTCACTTCTCGCTTGGACGCAGTGGCGGCAGCGGGCAGCCGAGGCTCGCGATCCCACGACCGGCTCCAGAACGACCAGAACCCCCAGGTCTTCGGACTCGCCGAGCGGGAGCGGGCGGCGCTTGTCAGCCATGCGGAGCCGGCCAGGAGATGTAGACGCGGAAACGCCGGTACGCCCGGACGTCTTGTAAACGTCACGGGCGCACCGGCGTCATACCCAGGGCGGTAGCCCCAGCTCTGATCCACACCTCACCCGGCCACAGCCAACCCACAAAGGCCCACGCGACACCGGATCAGCGCATTGATCGATCAGCTCAGACCTTGTGACCCCAGCAAGGCTTCGAACTCACCCACGGACTCGAACCCTGCTGCGCATACAGAATATGCGC
>NZ_FAOZ01000041.1 GCF_001536285.1 Parafrankia irregularis
CGGCCGCCGCCACCGCTTCCCCACCAGCCGGCTACGCACCGCCGTCCACGCCCGTGACCACGGCACCTGTCAGTACCCGGGCTGCGACCACACCCGATGGCTGAACATCCACCACCTCACCGGCTGGGCCAACGGCGGCCACACCGACCTCGACAACCTCACCCTCCTCTGCGGCACCCACCACCGCCACCTCCACGACGAAGGCATCGTGCTCCGCAGAACCCCCGACGGCACCACCACCGCGCTGCTCCCCGACGGCCGCACCCTCACCCCCGCACCACCCGTCACACCCGGGGAACACCCCACCACCGCCCTCGCCGACGACACCGAACACGTCACCCCGGACGCGATCACCACCCGCAACGGCGGCCGGCTCAACCTCGGTGAATCCCTCTTCGTACTCCTCCAGGGCCGTGCCGTGGCGTAACGGGCGAAGGAGGCGGCTGGTGACCGCCGGTGGGTCTTGTTCGTGGATCGACGTGGCCAGCCCACTGGAAGATCCTGAGTAGCTCGTCGTCGGACGCGGTCGGCTTTCTTTTCCTCCGTTTACCTGTCGTTCGACTGACGCTCCTGCGTTCGAGTTCGTCTTCTCCTGCATAGTTCGCCGAACAAGTTCCTTGTCTGAAGGGGGGCGGATGGAGCTCGGCGTCAAGACCGACGGCTCACGCTCAGGGGAGAACACGCGCTCGGCCGGGGCCGGGTTCGCCGTGGCCCTGCTGGCAGGCGCGGCGGTCGCGCTCTCGTTGGGCGTGTACGCGAAGGCCCACGACCCGGCGGCGCGTCCGTTGTTCACACTCGGCTTCTCCGGAATGCTTCCGATGAAGGCCTGGCTCACCACCGCCGCGGCGGTGCTGCTTCTCGTGCAGCTCACGACCGCACTGTGGATGTGGGGGCGGCTTCCCGGCGCCGGCAGTGCTCCGGCCTGGGCGGCCCCGACGCACCGCTGGAGCGGCACCCTGGCCTTCGTGCTCACGCTCCCCGTCGCGCTGCACTGCATCTGGGCGCTCGGGTTCGCCAGCGACGAGACCCGCACGCTCGTCCACAGCCTGGTCGGCTGTGGGTTCTACGGCGCCTACGCCGCGAAGATGCTGGGCCTGCGGACCCGGCGGCTGCCCGGCTGGGCCCTGCCGGTCCTCGGCTCCGCGGTTCTCCTGTGCCTGCTCGTGCTCTGGCTCAGCGCGTCCCTGTGGTTCTTCACCCGTCCCGACATCCCGAAGTTCTGAGAGAGGCCGACAGAGACATGGCACAGGAAGCAGCGACACGTCGTGCCGTGCTGCCCGGCCTCGCGGTGACCGTGGTCGCCGCCGCCGCCGGTTACGGGGTGGCGGCGAACAGCAGCGCGGCGGACGCCAAGTCCGTGACCGCGGCGGCCAACGGCGGTGCGACCGCACCGGACACCCAGGGCCCACTCGCCCAGCTCGCCGACATACCCCAGAACGGAGGGCTGGTCCTGCGCGCCGAGGGAATCGTCCTGACCAGGGACGGCGGGGACAACGTCCAGGGGTTCTCCGCGGTCTGCACCCACCAGGGGTGCACGGTCTCCTCGGTCACCCAGGGGCAGATCATCTGCCCGTGCCACGGCAGCAGGTTCGACGCCTCCACGGGGCAGCCGGTCGCCGGCCCTGCCAAGAAGCAGTTGCCGCCGGTCAATGTGGCCGTTCGTGACAACGCTGTCTTCGGCGTGTGAGGGGAGACGGACACGTGGACCTGACCAGCATCCGGGTGACCACGCCCGCGGGCACGGTGGAACTGAGCCCGGACCGTTCGCATGTGATCGGCCGCGGTCGTGAGGCGGACGTCCCGTTGACCGACACCAAGGTCTCCCGCCGCCACGTCGAGCTTGTCCCAGAACCGGACGGGTGGATCGCCCGCGACCTGAGCTCCAACGGAATCTGGCGGGACGGCGCCCGGAGCCGACAGGTGGTCGTCCACGGCGAGGTCGTCCTTCACCTCGGCGGCAGCAACGGCCCGCGGATCGTGCTGTGGGCGCCGCAGCCGCAGCCGCGGCCTGAGCCCGAGCCGCACGGAGCTCGCCAGGCGCCGCCGATGAAGGACAACTCCGAGGCCCAGACCGTTCTCGCCGGTCCGGGCGCACGGATGGCGCCGCCACCCCCAGCGGTGCCCGCCGGTGCCCCCGCCGGAACCGGAACCCCGGCGCCCGCTCGGGCGGGTCTGATGCGGATGCTGCCGACGTTGATCTGGCTCGCGGCGGTCGGCTTCACCCTCGGAGCCCTGGTCGCGCTGTCCTGACCGGCGCCTGATGTGACTTTCGCAGGCGTCCGGCCGGTCGGGCCGGGAATGCGGGATTCTCGGGAAGGATCTGGAGCACGGGCGGCCGTCCCCCGCCGCCGGCGGTGGTCGGCCGCGTGGAGGAGGACCGTGAACCCGTTCCGTTCGCTGCGCGTGCGCAATTTCCGGCTCTTCGTCGCCGGGCAGATCCTTTCGGTTGCCGGCACCTGGATGATGGTGGTCGCTCAGGACTGGCTGGTGCTCGACCTGACCGACGACTCGGCGAGTGCGCTCGCCGTCGTGACCGCGCTGCAGTTCACCCCGTCGCTGCTGCTGATGCTGGTCGGAGGCCGGCTCGCCGACCGTTACGACAAGCGGCTTCTGCTCACCGCGGCGAACGTCGCCTCCGGTGTGGTGGCGTCGATGTTCGCGGTGCTGGTGCTCAGCGGCGGCGTGACCCTGTGGCAGATCCAGCTGTTCGCGCTGGCGCTGGGTGTGGTGAGCGCGGTGGAGACCCCGACCCGGATGGCGTTCATCAGCGAGCTGGTCGGGCCGGAGCTGCTTCCGAACGCGTCGGCGCTGAGCGCCGCGTATTTCAACGTCGCCCGGGTGGTGGGACCGGCGCTGGCCGGTGCGTTGATCGCCGCCGTCGACGCCGGGCCGGTGATGCTCCTCAACGCGGTGAGCTACCTGGCGACCGTGGTCGGACTGCGCATGATGCGTCCCGAGGAGCTGCGCCGGTCCGCACGCCCGGCGGCACGGGCCCGGATCATCGACGGAGTGCGCTACGTGCGGTCACGGGACGACCTGCTGCTTCCGCTGGTCCTCGTCGGGGCGGTCGGCCTGTGCGCGATGAACTTCCAGCTCACGCTGCCCCTGCTGGCCAGGACGGTGTTCCACACGGACGCGGCCGCGTTCGGGTTGCTCACCACCGCCTTCGCCGGCGGGTCGCTGCTGGCGGCGCTGGTGACGACCGGGCGCCGCACCCGCCCGTCGGCGGACCTGGTCAACGGCGCGGCGCTCGGTCTCGGCGTGGTGATGACGCTGACCGGCTGGGCCCCGACGTTCGCGACCGCCGCCGTCGGCCTGTTCGCCACCGGGTTCGCGGTGATCTTCTTCGCGCAGGCGGCGAACCACCGGATCCAGCTCGGCAGCGACCCGGCGTTCCGCGGGCGGGTGATGTCGATCTACTCGACGATCATGATCGGTTCGACGCCGCTGGGTTCGCTGCTGGTCGGCGCGCTGGCCGAGGCGGTCAACGCGCGGGCCACGATGTGGTTCGGCGGAGCCGCCTCCCTGGTCGCGGTCGGCGCCGTCCACGCGGCCGGCCGCCGTGCCCGCGACGGTCGTCCACTTCCCAACCCGGCCGAGCTCGCCCGGAACGCGTGAAGCCTCCCTTTCCCTGGACCCTCGCGTCCCTGGACCCTCGCGTCTGCCGCACGTCGCACCGGCCGGCGTACCGCGGCGCCGTGTCGGGACGTCGCCGTACTGTTCTGACTGCTTCCTCGCAATCTATGGATTGTCCGTAGTGGGTTTCATGATCGAATCGTGATCAGCTGGATCCGGACACCCCATCCCAGGATGGGTTCTCGGGCTCGCGTCAGACCTACACTCGGCCGCTATGTCGCCTCGCACGGTTGCGCACCGCGGCCGGTGACCACACCAGGCGGCGGGCCTGCCGCTCCTGGCTGGTATCCCGACCCGCAGGGGCGCTTCGCCCACCGCTATTTCGACGGCAGCGGCTGGACGGACCAGATCGACGACGGTCGCGGCTGGCACGGGCCCGAGTCCGGCTGGCCGGCACAGCTCCGCCCGGGCCCCGGTCCCGGCGCGGGCGGGGGAGGGGGCGGGGGCGCCGGCGGTGGAGGGGACGGGCCGAGCACCGCCGGCGTCACGGTGGTACTGCTCGGCGCCCTCACGATGATGCTCGGCCTGTTCTCCCTGCCCTGGCTCTCCGACGAGGGCGAGACGGCATCCCTCGAAGACATCCGTGTGCTCGTCGACCGGTATGTGGTGGACGCACCGGGAATCGTCGGGGCCTACTTCGGCGTCGGCGTCTTCTTCGCCGCCTTCGGTGTCCCGATCGTGGCGCTGGCCGCCGTGTTCGCCCGCGGACCGCTGCGGCGGGCGTTGATGGTGATCACCGGCGTCGCGGGCGGCCTGGCCGTGGTCTGCCACCTTCTCGCCTGCCGTGATCTGGTCGACGGCCACATCGAGGAGTACAGCGCCGGCCCGTGGGTGGCCGCGGCAGGGATGGTGATCACCGTGGTCGGTGTGTCGCTTCCGCGCCCCCGGGCACCGCGGCTCGATCCGTTCGGCCCCCGGTAGCGGGGGCCGAGGTGCGCGGGTAGCGTCCGGCCGGGTCGTGGGCCGCTCGCGAGTGGAGGACGATGCGCCATGGGCACAGAGGTCGACGAGATCGCCGATGGCATCTACCGGATCTCCACCTTCTTCCCCGAGGTGGCCGGGCCGGCCGGGTTCACCTTCAACCAGTTCCTGATCGCCGCCGAGGAACCGCTGCTGTTCCACACCGGTATGCGCCAGCTGTTCCCGGAGGTCTCCGCCGCGGTAGCCCGGGTGGTGCCGGTCGAGCGGCTGCGCTGGATCGCCTTCGGCCACCTGGAGGCGGACGAGTCCGGCGCCATGAACGAGTTCCTCGCCGCGGCACCCCGCGCCCAGGTCGCGCACGGCCAGCTGGGCTGCGAGATCTCGCTGCGTGACCTCGCGGACCGCCCGCCGCGCTCGCTCGCGCACGGGGAGGTCCTCGACCTCGGTGACCGGCAGGTGAGCCGCCGGGCCCGTCATTTCGACACGCCGCACGTCCCGCACGGCTGGGACTCCCGGGTGTTGTTCGAGGAGACCACCCGGACGCTGTTCTGCGGGGATCTGTTCGCCCAGCTCGGCGACGGCCCCGCCGTCACCGACGACGACCCGGCCGACCTGGTCGAACGCTGCCTGGACGCGGAAGCGGCCCTGCGGCAGACCTCCTGCCTGACGGCGGCGACGTCCACCCTGCGACTGCTCGCCGAGCTGGAACCGCGCACCCTCGCCGTCATGCACGGGACGTCGTGGCAGGGCGACGGCGCGGCGGCGCTGCGCAGGCTTGCGCTCGGTCTGGAGGAGCGGTTCAGCCCGGAGGCCGAGTTCGCCTGGCGGCCGAGCGTCCTCGCCGCGCCCGGCGGCACGGGGCACCCGCAGGTCGTCGACGCCGTCCGCCGTTAGATCCGCTCGGAATGGTCGCTTCACCCGCACCGCGGTGACCGTTCTGCGACGGTGGGGCCGTGAGAACCCCGCATCCGCCGCAGCCGGTGTGGGCATGCCACCGACGCGGTCCGCACCGTTCTCGGCCTTGGCTTCGGCGTCCTGGAACTCCGTCGGATCAGCGCCGCGATCGGCCCCGACAACCTCGCGTCCGTCGCCGTTGTCGAGCGGCTGGGCTTCACCCGGGAGGGGCGGATCCGGGATCACGTTTTCACGAACGGCGCCTGGCGGGACAGCATCCTCTACTCGTTGCTTCAGCCTGAATGGGAGGCCGCGGCCCGCGGGTCGCGGTCGAGATGACAGGGAAGGCCGTGCGTCGGGTCGGCGCGGAAATCGGCGCTTCGGCACCTGTGCCAGTTCCGGGAGGATAACGTGATGCGGCCGAGCATTTCATGGTTGTTGAGCGGGAGGCCCCCCGGGCTGGATCAGGCGGCGGAATTCGCGGCCGGTGCCGTGGGCGGTGTTGGAGGCGAAGCGTGGATGAGCTGCTGGTACGCCGGTGGAAAAGGTACGGGCAGCACAGACTTTATGTGAGTCTTCCGGACGGCAGAAGCGTTGCCTGCTTCGACCGTCTGACCGGTCGACTCACGATGCTGCTCGACGAGGTGGATCGCGACGCGGTGCTGGCGGTGCTCGAGACCCACGGGGTGAGTGTGCCGAAGTCCGCGGTGCCCGTCGGCCCCGCCGAGCCGGTCGGGCCGGACGGTCGGGTCGGGCCGGCCGTGCCGGGCGGGATGGCTGTGCCGCAGGGGCCTTCCGGGAGCGGGGTGGGAAGATCGCGGGCGGAGCGGCGGATCGCCGAGCCCGCGGCGGTGAACTCCCCGGCGGCGACGGCACACCCGATGGACCTTGCGGCCCACCGTCCTGGCGAGGCGATCAGCGCGAAGCTTCGCGAGCTGCGGCCCGGGTTCTGGCGGGCGCTTGCGGACCGCCTGCTGCGGCGCGCCCGGCCGGAGACGGAAAGCTGGCGCACGGGGCTCGCGGGCGAGCAGATGGTGGCGGCGGAGCTGGCGCCGCTCACGGCCCGGGGCTGGCGGCTGCTGCATTCGATTCCGTTACCGCGCAATGTCGATATCGACCATCTTCTCATCGGCCCGGGTGGCGTCTTCACCATCAACACCAAATATCATCGCGGTCGCCGGATATGGGTGGGCGACGACGCCGTGCGGGTGGGTGACGGGTTTCATCCGTATGTGCTGAAAGCCAGGGCCGAGGCGGTGCGTGCGTCCGAGGCGCTGAGCCGCGCCTGCGGTTTCGGTGTCGGTGTCGCCGGAGTGCTGGCATTCGTCGAGGCGGAGAGCCTGACGGTCGTGCCGTCGCTCACGGATGTCCTCGTGGCGCACCACGACGATCTGCGCCAGGCCTTTGACGGCGTCGCGGGCCAGTGGACGGCGCAGGACGTCGAGCTGATTTTTTCCGCCGCGCGTGACCGATGTACCTGGCCGGTGATCTGACCCAGGCCCGCCAGGCCAGGCGCAGCTGTCGGCTCGGCGTCGTTCGACGGCGGGCGGCTGTTTGCCTCGGCTACAAATCTGGCATGTCAAGGGTGATGGCTGTTCTGGCCGCGGTGCCGGCGCTGCTCGTCGGTGGGCTTCTCACGGTTGCCTTCCTGCTTCCCGACGATCAGCTGTACCTGCTGGGGCCGCTGATCGCCGGGACCGTGATCCTCGCGATGTTCACGGTCTTCGCGCTGGCGCCGCGCCTGCTGCGGTGGCGGCTGGCGGAGCTGTTCGGGCGCGAGGGCAGCCGGGTGCCGGGGATGGGTCCGATGCCGGTCGCCGGGCGGCCAGGCAGCCCGGCAACCGGTTTCTCCTTCTTCTTCGGTAACGGCGCGGGCAACGGCCCGATGTGGTTCGACGGCGCGGGCGCCGCTGGTGACCCGCATGAGCCGTGGCGCGGCTGGCACCCGCACGGCGACGCGCGCGGGGACCAGCCCTGGTGCCACACCGACGGCGGTCACGGCCACTCCGGGTATTCGGGCCACGCCGGTCACCCGGGCCACCACGACCAGCATCCGTGGGGGACGGACTCCTGGAGCGGTTCGTACAGCCACGGCGGCGCGGCCGACAGCTGTTCGAGTGCCTCGTCGAGCCACGGGTCCGACGGTTCGTGGTCCAGCGGCAGCTCGGACAGCAGCTCGTCCAGTAGCAGCTCGGACGGCGGCAGCTCGTCCAGCAGCAGTTTCGACAGCTCGTCCAGTGGTTCCAGCTGGTGAGGGCCGGGCGCGGGTCAGGCCGCGATGGGGGAGAAGTGTGAGGCGTCGCCCTTGAGCGGGCGGCTGGGCGTGCCGTCCACGCTGACCGGGATGTCGCCGGCGAGGGTGATGCGGTGCAGGCGGCGGGGCTGGTCGTCGTAGTCGGCGATCGCGTAGTGCTGGGTGGCCCGGTTGTCCCAGATGGCGATGTCGCCGTCGCGCCAGCTCCACTGGACGGTGTGCTCCAGCCTGATGACGTGCCGCTGGAGCAGGTTGAAGATGTCCTGCGAGTCGCGGGTGGACAGGCCGACGATGCGGCGGACGAAGTGGCCGAGCAGCAGGCTGCGCTCGCCGGTCACCGGGTGGACCCGCACGACGGGGTGCTCGGTCTCGTACTCGATGTGACCGAACTCGGCCCGGTACGCCTCCTCCTTGACGTCGATGCCGCCGATCGCCTTCTCGGTGCGCTCGGCGGCGTAGTCGTAGAGGTTCGAGTGGACGGCCCACAGCCGGTCAGCGAGGGCCTGCAGCGCCGGGTTGAGCGTGGCGTAGGCGTGGGCGGTGTTCGCCCAGGTCGTGGTGCCGCCGTAGGGCGGCAGCGTGACCGCCCGCAGCACGCTGGCGGACGGGATGCGGTCGACGAACGTCACGTCGGTGTGCCAGGAGTTCGCCTTGCCTTCGGCCGCGTCGATCGGCAGGACCGAGTTGTCGGCCCCGGTGACGGTGGGGTGGGGCAGGGTCGGGGTACCGAGGAGGCTGGCGAAGGCACGTTGGGCCGCGTCGTCCGCGTGCTGCTGGCCGCGCAGGAAGACGACCTTGTGCTCGACGAGCGCGCGCCTGATCTCGCTGACGGTCGCCGCGTCGAGGTCGCCGTCGATGCGGACACCGCCGAGGACGGCGCCGATGTTCGCCGAGACCCGGTCGACGGTGATCGAACGGTACCCGGTGACCGCGGCAGTCTCCCGGTACGCGCGCAGCTGTGTGGTCATCTCCGCTGGTCCTTCCTGATGGGACGCCCGGCCTGGTTGGGGGGACGGTACCGAGCTAACAACCCTTTCTCGATCGGACTGATGGGTAAAGTGAAGTAGGCAACAAAACGGTCATGTTGCTTGACTCTTCCGGTGCTGCGGCGTTTGTATGCCGGCGTGATCGATGTCGCCGATGCCGCGCGCTGGCCCGTGCCGCGGTGCTGTTGTCGGCGGCGCTGTCATCGGTGGGACCTCCGCCGATCCTGTCGGTAGGAGCACCACCGCCGCGAGCCTGATCGTGGGCCGCGCGGCACCCGGGCTGTCCGTCCTCCTGGCCCGTCTCGGTCGCGTTGCCTCGGGCTGAGCGGGCCTCCGCCTTCATGCTGGCTTGCTGCCCTGGCATCGTGACGAAAGATTCCCTACAATGTCGATGGAAAATAACGGCATCTCGCGTCGGTCTCTGCTGGCCGGCCTCGGGGCCGGCGGCGCACTGCTCCTCGCCGCCTGCTCGTCGGCGGTGGACGAGGCGGGCAGCGGCGCGAGCGCCGGTTCGACGCCCAAGGCCGGTGGCACCCTCAAAGTCGCGATCCCGGACGACCTGATCCCGAAGAACCTCTTCACCAACTCCAACACGGCGATCACCACGCTGATCGGGCTGGTGTACGAGAGCCTGACCCGCTATCCCAACGACAGCATCGAGCCGAAGCCGCGGCTGGCGAAGTCGTGGACGGCGAGCGCCGACGGGCTCAGCCTCACCCTCCAGCTGCGTGACGACGTCGTGTTCCACAGCGGGCGGGCCTTCACCTCCAAGGACGTCGAGTTCTCGATCAAGGCGTACGCCGATGCGAGCTGGCACGCGCAGGGCCAGATGCAGAGCACCGCCCAGGCCGTCACCTCGGTCGACACCACCGACCCGCACCAGGCCGTGCTGCATTTCGCGCACCCGCTGGGCAACATCTTCGACCTGCTCGACACGGTGTTCATCATCGACAGCGAAAGCGTCGAGGACATCAAGACGGGCAAGGGATTCGTGGGCACCGGGCCGTTCACCTTCAAGTCCTGGACGCCGAACTCCTCGCTGGTCTTCGAGAAGAACCCGAAGTACTGGCAGCCGGGCCGCCCGTACCTCGACGGGGTCCGGATCGGCATTGTTCCCGACACCAACGCGATCGCCGCGCAGCTGAAGTCAGGCCAGGTCGACTTCGCCGAGGGCGTCAGCCCGCGGGACACCGAGGAACTGGGCAAGGACACCAAGAAGTTCAACAAGACCACGCTGGAAGGCGCCGAGCAGCAGATCTACGTGGGGACGAACGTGACCGCGCCCGCGCTCGGGGACGTCCGGCTGCGCCAGGCGATCGCATACGCGATCGACCGTGACCGGATCATCTCCGAGGTCTTCCGCGGCAACGGCTATGCGACAAACCTGCCGTGGCCGAAGTACTCGGTCGCCCACGACGCGGAGAAGAACAAGCGGTACGCGTACAACCCGGCCAAGGCGAAGGAGCTCGTCGCGCAGATCGGCACACTGCCGACGATTCCCTACACCTACAACACGGCCCTCCCCGTCTACGCGGCGACGGCCCAGATCGTCCAGGCGAACCTCGCCGCCGTCGGCATCAAGGTGGAGCTCGAGCCGGTCGACGCGGCGACCTTCGTCAAGCAGCTCATCGGCGCCGAGTTCAAGGGCCTGTGGACGACGTTCCACTCCTGGGCGCAGTACACGCCCTCGACCCTGGTTGTCAGCGCGTATCCGTTCAACGCCCTGCACAACGCCTCGCACTTCACCTCCGATGACTACACCACCTCGTCGCAGGCCGCCTGGAAGCAGCCCGACGGCCGGTCGGACGCCGCCATCACCGAATACGCCAAGGTCAGCGACGAGCTGCTCGAGGCGCTGTTCCTCGTCGAGATCGGCGTCATTCCCTTCCAGTGGGTGAGCTCCACCCGGCTCTCCGGGCTTTCGTACACCAAGCGCTGGGAGCTCGACGTCACCAACGCCTACCTCGCCTGACCGGGCCGGATCCCTGACCCCGATCCGGATCAGCCTGGACCCGACCGGTACCGAATCGAGCCCCGGAGGCATTCGTTGTTGCGTTATCTCGTCCGGCGCCTGCCTTCGGCGGTGCTCGTGCTCTTCCTGGCGTCGGTGCTGATATTCGCGATCATCCGGCTGATACCGGGGGATCCCGCGACCAGCCTCGCGGGATCCGACGCGAGCCCCGAGGCCGTCGCCGCCATCCGGCACGACCTCGGCCTCGACCAGTCGGTGCCGTCCCAGTACCTGAGCTGGATCGGAAACGTGCTGACCTTCGATTTCGGCCAGTCCTACAGCGTCGGCGGCGAGATCACCTCGCTCGTCGCCGACGGCTTCGGTAACACCGTGATCCTCACGCTCAGCGCGCTGCTGCTGGCGATTCTCATCGCGATCGTCGTGGGGCCGGTCTGGGCGACCACACGAAACCGCTGGCTGGAAAGCGCGATCACGGTCGTGAACACGATCTCGGTGGCACTGCCGACATTCGTCAGCGGTGTTCTGCTGGTGCTGCTGTTCACCGTGATCTTCCCGGTCCTGCCCAGCGCGGGCGTTCCGCCGGACGGGATGTTCGCGCGCCTGGACATCACGTTGCAGTACCTGGTGCTGCCCGCGCTCTGCCTGGCACTGCCCGTGTCGGCGGTGCTGTCCCGTTTCCTCGCCGAGACGCTGCGGACGCAGCTGCGCCAGCCGTACATCCTCACCGCCACCGCGTTGGGCGTCCCGCGCCGGCGCCTGCTGCTGCGGTACGCGATGCGCAACGCGCTGCCGACCACCGTGACCGTGATCGGCCTGCAGGCCGGCAGCCTGCTCGGCGGCGCCGTGCTCGTCGAGGCGATCTTCGCCTGGCCGGGGATCGGCCAGCTCATCGAACAGGCGATCGGCCGCCGCGACTACCCGGTCGTCCAGGTGCTTCTGCTGCTGTCGGTCTTCGTCTTCGTGGTCATCCAGTTGCTGACCGACCTCGTCCACGCCCTTCTCGACCCGCGCGTGCGCATCGGAGGTGCCCAGTGACCGACACGATCCAGACGCCCGCCAGGCCCGCGGCGGATGCGCCCACGGCCCCCGAGCAGCAACTCCCGACTGCACCGGCACCGGCACCCGCGCCCGCGCCCGCTGCGGCAGCGGCAGCGGCAGCGGCAGCCGCAGCCGCAGCCGCAGAGGACGTGGCGGTCGTCCCTCGCCGCCGACGGGTTCTCCTGCACGGGCGCGGCCTGTTCGGTCTGCTGCTGGTGGGCGGCATCCTGCTGCTCGGCCTGTTCGCCCCGCTCCTGACCCCCTACGGCCCGACCGAGCAGATCCCCGGCGCGAACCTCCTCCCAGCCAGCGGCAGGCACCCGTTCGGGACGGACGAGGTCAACCGGGACGTGCTGACCCGTGCCCTCTACGGCATCCGAGTGGACGTCCTGGTGGTGTTCGTCGCCGTTCCGCTCGGTGCGCTGCTCGGCACGGCCGCGGGCACGCTCGCGGCGCTGATCCGGCCGGCGGACGTCGCCGTGCAGCGCGTCTTCGACGTGATCCTGGCGTTCCCCCCGATCATTCTGGCAATCGGGGTGACCGCCATCCTGGGCGCCGGCATCACGCCGATCTTCGTGGTCGTCGTGGCCGTCGAGATCCCGTACTTCGGGCGGCTGCTGCGCTCGTCCATCCTGACGCTGCGGGAACTGCCGTTCGTGGAGGCCGCGGAGGCCATCGGCGCCTCGCGGTGGTGGATTCTGCGCAGGCACATCCTGCCGAACTCGGCCGAGCCGCTGTTCGTCCAGCTCGCGCTGTCGATGTCGATCGCGGTGTTCCTGGAGAGCGCGATGAGCTTCCTCGGGATCGGTGTGCGCCCGCCGGAGCCGTCCCTGGGCACCATCATCGCCGACGCCGTGTCTGACCTGGACACAACGCCCATGCAGGCGGTCGGACCGCTGCTGCTGGTCACCGGCTTCGTCCTCGGCTTCCAGCTGATCGCCCAGGCGGTCGGCGCCCGCAGGCGCATCTGATGACGCGCCACCGCGTTCCGCGTCCAACGGTCGGCACCGCAGACCCCGCACAGGAGAATGACGTGGCCACACCGGTTCTGAGCGTCCGGGAACTCATCGTCGAGTTCCCCGCCGCCGTCGTCCACCCGCGCGCGGTCGACAACGTGTCCTTCGAGGTCGCGCCCGGGGAGATCGTCGCCCTGGTCGGCGAGTCCGGCTCGGGCAAGACACTGACGGCGAAGGCGGTGCTCGGCCTGCTCCCCGACACGGCCCGGGCCACCGGCAGCATCGATCTGGCCGGCCAGCAGGTGCTCGGCCTCGACGAGAAGGCACTGCGTTCGGTGCGTGGCCGCCGGGCCGCGATGGTCTTCCAGGAGCCCTCGACCGCGCTCAACCCGGTCGAGACCGTCGGCTGGCAGATCGGCGAGGCGCTGCGCGCGCACCGGAAGGTGAAACGTGCCGACGCCCGGCGCCGCGCGGTGGAACTGCTGGAGCTCGTCGGCATTGCGGAGCCCCAGAAGCGGGTGGGCTACTACCCGCACCAGCTCTCGGGCGGCCAGAAGCAGCGGGTCGTGATCGCGCTCGCACTGGCCAACGAACCGGATCTGATCATCGCAGACGAGCCGACCACGGCGCTCGACGTCACCGTGCAGGCCGAGATCCTCAGCCTGCTGCACGATCTGCGTGACCGCCTCGGCCGGGCCGTTCTGATCATCACCCACAACATGGGCGTCGTCGCGGACCTCGCCGACCGGGTGGTCGTGCTGCGCTCCGGGCGGGTTGTCGAGACGAGCCCTGTCCTCGAGCTGTTCGCCCGGCCGCGGGCGGACTACACCCGCGAGCTGCTCGCGGCCGTCCCCCGCGTCCCCACGACCTCGGACGTGGACGCAGAGGCGTCCGGGGATGACGATTCGGCGCGGTCGCGGCCCGCGAAGCCGGGGGCCGCGGTGAAGCCGTGCGGTTCCGCGGAACCGCGGGGTGCGGTGAGGTCGTGCGGTTCCGCGGAACCGCGGGGCATCGTGAAATCGCCGGCCTCCGCGGAGCCCGCCGGTCTCGCGGAGGCGTCGGGTGCCGTGCGGCCGGTGGTGGACTTCCGTGACGTCGTCGTCGAATACCCCGGGCGGCTGGGACGTCCGGCGTTCACCGCGGTCGACGGGGTCACGCTCTCCCTCGCGCCGGGCGAGGTGCTCGGCCTGGTCGGCGAGTCCGGCTCCGGCAAGACGACGCTCGGGCGCGTGGTTGTCGGCCTGCTCCGGCCGAAGGCGGGGCGGGCGGAGGTGCTCGGCGCCGACCTCGGGAAGCTGTCGGCGGGTGCGCTGCGTGAGGTGCGCGCGCGGATCGGGCTGGTGTTCCAGGACCCGGCGACCACCCTCGACCCGAGGCGCACCGTCGGCGACGCCGTCGGTGAGCCTCTGGAGGTGCACGGCCGGGCCCGTGGCCGGGAGGCCCGCGCACAGGTGGCCGCGCTGCTGGAATCGGTGCAGCTGCCGACGTCCTACGCCGACCGGCGTCCGGCCGAACTCTCCGGCGGGCAGCGCCAGCGGGCCGGGCTCGCCCGCGCGCTCGCGCTGGACCCGCAGCTGCTCGTCGCCGACGAGCCGACGAGCGCCCTCGACGTCTCGGTGCAGGCCGCCGTGCTGCGACTGTTCCGCGACCTGCAGGAGCAGTACGGCTTCGCCTGCCTTTTCATCAGCCACGACCTGGCGGTGGTCGATGAGGTCGCCGACCGTGTCGCGGTGCTCCGGCACGGCCGGGTGGTCGAGGTCGGCCCGGCGGCCGACGTCCTGCGCCGGCCGAGCGCCGACTACACCCGTCGACTGGTCGACGCGATCCCCGTGCCCGATCCGGCCGTTCAGCGCGCGCGGCGGGTCCTCGCCGGCTGAGGACGCGGCACAAGCGGTCAGCGGCCGTCGATCCCGCGCTGGTCGAGTGCTCGGCGCAGCGCCCGCACGGCCGTGTGGTGGCGGGATTTGACCGTTCCGAGGGGGACGTCCAGCAGGCTGGCGGTCTCCCACTGGGTGCGGTCGAACAGGTGCAGGTGGACGAGTGCCTCCCGGTGCGCGACGGACAGCGTCCGCAGTGCCTCGACCAGGTCCGTGCGCAGCAACACGGCCTCCAGGCTGTCCTCCGCCAGCGGGTCGGTCATCCGGGCGCTGTCCTCGCCGAGCGCCTCGGACTCCCCGAGGCGTGCGGCCTGGCGGCGGTGCCAGTCGACGGCGAGGTTGCGTGCCACCCGGAACAGCCAGGCGCGGGCGCTGCCGTGTGCGGCGAGTCCGTCGCGGTGCCGCCACGCCCGCAGGAACGTCTCCTGGACCAGGTCCTCGGCCCGGCCGGGATCCTCCGGACTGATCCGCCGGACATACCGGAGCAGGTCCGCGGAGTTCTCGTCGAAGAGGGTCCGGACGAACCGGGCCGCGGGTTCCCGGCCGGGTGACGCCGTGCCGCCCGACGGGCTCGCCATATTCCAGGCCCTCCTCGCCGGGGAAGGACATCACCGCCGGATGCTCGCGACCGGTCGTGTAGTGCCAGATTACCGTTTTCCGTGCAATTCGTCCCCCGGTGAAAGATGTGGCATCCTGTTTTTCTGGCAGGTGTCCTACGGTCATTTTCTGTTCAGAAGATATTTCCCGGCGTGAATTCCTGGCGTGGTCCTTTCAGGTCTCCGTGCCATCGCTCGGCAGATCCACGGGATCCAACCGCAGCAGATCCTCCGTCGTCGGCGTGGCGAGCTCCGCGACGCGCTGAGCCTGGTTCTCCGTCATCCGCTGGAAAACCTGGCGGGCGAGCCGGCCGTTACCGAAGCCGCGGTTGCGGGGGAGCGCCTCGAAATAGGTGTCCAGGGCCGCGACGGTCGGCTCGGGGAGCTGGTACTCGTGCTGGCGGCACTGGCTGGCGACGATCCGGGTGAGCTCCGCCGAGCTGTAGTCCTCGAAGGTGAGGGTGCGGGAGAACCGCGAGGCCAGCCCCGGATTCGAGGCCACGAACCGGCCCATCTCCGCCGGATAGCCGGCCACGATGACCACGATCCGGTCACGGTGGTCCTCCATCAGCTTGACCAGGGTGGCGATGGCCTCCTGGCCGAAGTCGTTCCCCAGCCCGTGCGGGACGAGGGAGTAGGCCTCGTCGATGAACAGCACACCGCCCAGCGCCCGCCGGAAGACCGCCTGCGTCTTCGGCGCGGTATGGCCGACGTACTCGCCCACCATGTCCGACCGGTCGGTCTCGACCAGGTGGCCGTGCTCGAGGATGCCGAGCGTGGCGAGCAACCGGCCGTAGAGCCGTGCCACCGTCGTCTTCCCGGTCCCCGGATTACCCGCGAACACCAGGTGCCGGCTCAGCGGCGGCGCCGGCAGGCCGGCCTCCTGCCGGCGCCGGACCGTCTGCATGAGCTTGACCTGCGCGCCGACGTCCTGCTTGACCCGGTCCAGGCCGACCAGCCCGGTGAGCTCGGCCAGCAGGTCCTCCAGGGTCTCGGCCGCTTCCGACCCGGACCCGGCGCCGTCCCCGCCGGCGCCGACGCCGGCGCGACCGGCAGTTCCCCCGCCGAGCGCGGTGGCGGCGCCGATGGCGGTCGCCGCGGTGGCGCCGGGGCCGGAGCGGCCCGTGCCGGGCAGGTGCGACTGGCGCACGCCGTCGGTCTCGCAGCGCTCGAAGTGCGGCTCGGCACCCTCGGCCAGGCTCAGGTCCGTCTCGCAGTCCGCGATCCGGCAGCCGATGAGCCTGGGCCGGGCGCCGGCGCCGATGTGCACCGCGGGGAAGGCGGAGCCGGCGATCTCGCACCGCTCGAACGTGCCCGCTCCACCGTCGCCGATGAACAGACCGTTCTTGCCCGGGCGGCGCAGCCGGGTCGACCGGACGTCGGGAGCCGCGCCGGTCCAGACGACCAGGCCTGAACCGCCGGTGTCCTCGATCCGGCAGTCCTCGATCAGAGTGCGGGCACGGCCAGCCAGCACCACGCCGGCCGTGCCGGTCCGCTCGACCCGGCAGGCACGCAACGTGGCCTCGGTGTCGACGCCGATCTGCACGCCCGCTCCGGACCCGCCGGTGATCCGGCAGTCCGTACAGGTGACCGTCGTGCCGGTGGCCACGGTGAGCCCGGTGGCGTTGTCGTCCAGCTCGCAGCCGGTGGCCACCAGCGTCGCCGTGCCCTCGGCGTGGACGCCGGACATGACACTGCCCCGGACAGCGACCGCGGTCAGTCGGGCGACCGCGGCGCCCGCCAGGTGCAGGCCGTGCTCGCGCGTACCCCGCAGCCGGGCACCGGTCAGCTCACCGTGGGCGTCGCCGCCGAGATGGACGTTGCTGTAGCCGCTTTCCTCGACGGTCAGGTCCCGCAGCGCCGCCCGGGCCGCGTCGCTGGCGAAGACTCCGTTCGCGCCGCTGCCGCGCACCGTGAGGCTCTCGCCGTCCAGGGCCCCGCCGTCACGGGCGACCACCCCGCTGGTTCCGGCGGTGTCGACGTCACATTCCACCAGGCGCAGGACCGCGGTGCCGGTGACGACCGCGCCCGCCTGGGTGGGGCGGCGGATCCGGCACCGGGTGAGCGCGACCTGGGCCGCGCCCTCGACGAGCAGCCCGTCCGCGCCTGCGTGGGCGACCTCGCATTCGACGAGACGCACACCGCCGCCCGCGTCGCCCGCGTGATCGGTGCCGTCGGCATCGTCCGAGTCGGTGGCGTCGGCACCGGCGGGCGCGGGCGTGGGCGCGGGTGCGGTGGCCAGCGGGGACGAGCCCAGCAGGCGCACCCCCTCCGCACCCGGGTACAGGAACTGGCAACCTGTCAGCGTCGCGGTGGCGCCTCCCTCGACGAGCAGTCCGCTGCGCCCGGCACGGTTGATCTCGCAGTCCCGCGCCAGCAGCGTCGCGCCGTCCCTGGCCCGCAGCCCGGAGCCGCTCACCCGGCTGACCCGGGTGCTGACGAGCTCCAGGGTGGCCGTGCCGCCGACCACCAGGCCCGTCCCGGCGACGCCCTCGACGACGCAGCCGTCGAGGTGCACGCGCGAGTCACCCAGCACGTGCATCCCGGCCAGGTCGGCGCCGGCGAGCCGGCAGGCCCGCAGCCGGGCCCCGCCGCCGGCGATCTCCACCCGCCCACCGGCGATGTCGCAGTCGGTAAGATCGACGTCACCGGAACCGACGAACAGTGCGGCGGTGTCGGGCTGAGCGGCGACGACGATCAGCCCGACACCGGTCATGGTGACGGCCGCCGCGCTCACGACCACCGGGCCCGGCCCGCTCAGCCACACCGTCCCCGGCCCCCGCTCGGCGACCAGCCGCACCGGCCGGTCGAGGACGAGCCGCTCGGGATAACGGCCGGGGGCGATCGATACCGTGCCGCCGGCCGTCACCGCGTGCAGGGCGGCGGTGACAGTCGTGAACGCTCCCGGTCCGACCCGCGCCACCGCGGCATCGCGGGTGCCGTCGGCACGGCCGGCGCCGCGGTTCCCATCGCCGGTGACCGGATCGTGGTCCGTCCCGGCGCCGCCATCCGCGGCGGGATCGACGCCGTCGGTGACGTGCCTCGGCCCGACCCGCAACCTGCGCATCTGCGTTCTTCTCCCCTGTCCACTGCCGTGCCCGCCCAGTCCGTCCCGTGCCTGTCCGCCCTGTCCGTCACATCGGCGGCGGCGGGGCGGGCGGGACGACGACCGGTGGTGGTGCCGGGATGTTGTCCTGCGGACGCAGGCCGGCGGCGGTGAGCAGCAGGTAGGTCCCCATCGCCCGCTCACCCAGCCGCTCGACGAAGGAGAGGCCGATGTCGGCCAGGCCGCCGCGGTGGAAGTAGCGGCCGGAACCGAGCTGGTGTGCCAGGGCGCGGGCGCCGCCGACCGTCGAGCTGACGACCAGTGTGCCGGCGCCGCCCCAGGCCCCGGCGAGCGCGGCAGCCCCACCGGCCAGCGGGACGTAGTCCTTGGGCAGTCCGAACGCGGCGGCGTTGACGGCGTTGGCGACGAACGCGGCGACGAAGTTCACCGCGATGGTGGACTGGAAGTAGTCATAGGTGGTCTGCCGCCAGCGCGGTGGGTTCTCCGTCCCGCCCCATTCGTTGTCCCAGTGCTTGTCATGGTTGTACGGGTTGCGGTTGAAGTCCTTGCCGCCGTCGACGTTGGCGAGGCCGTCCTTGACGCCCTTGAGCCCGAGGGCGGAGCTGTCGTGGTACATGCTGTTGCCGGTCTTGATACCGCTGGCGATGCCCGCGCCGACCAGCGCCCGGAACCAGTCCTGCGGGTTGAGCTGGCCCTGGTTGAAGGCGAGGCCGATCAGCACCTGGGCGGTGAAGTCCAGGACGAACTCCTGGCTGAAGTCGAGCGCGGCCTTCTGCAGAATGCGGCGGGTGGGGCTGACGAACTCGCCGGCAAGGCCGTCGATCGCCTTGTACTGCAGCCGGTTGGACTCCCGCCACATCCGGTTCTTGCCGCGGAACTCGCTCAGCCCGCCCCGGAACTCGAACTCGCGGCCGACCTGGGAGAAGTCCCGGTGCTGGATGGACCACCGGTTCAGCGGGCCGCGCTCCCACACGGTGCCGGACAGCGAGCGGTAGCGCAGGAGCCGGCCGTTCGCGTCCGTCTCGCGCCACTGCTTGTGGAAGCTCTCCGTCTCCCGGAACACGCCGCCTCCGGAGTCGACCCGCTCCCGGAAGACACCGCCCTGGTCGAACTCCTTCCAGGCCCCGGTGCCGGCCGGCGCGTTCGCGGGCCGGGGGTTGGTGTACTGGCGGACCCGGCCGTCGACCAGCTCGCGCAGGACGTGACCGTTCGCGTCGACGTCGCGCCAGTGCGGCTGGCCGGTGCCGGGCGGCGCGTTGCCGGCCCACGTCCCGTCGCCCCGGGTGAACTGGCGGGTGCCGGCGCTGTTCGGCACGGGGGCGCCGTCCGCGCCGCGGATCTCGGCGCGCCAGGTGCCGTCGGGCATCCGCTGGGCGGTCAGCGACGTGCCCTTGCCCAGCGCGCGGACATCCCGGATCTGGTGCTGCACACCGGCGGCGTCGGCGCGGAAGTCGCGATAGGAGTCGTCCCACGAGCCGGACCAGCGTTCGTTGCGGCCGCTGGTGCGGACCCCGCTGTTCGTGCCGTCGTCCCAGCGCCACCTGCCGGTGCGGGCGTCTCCGGCGGCCTCGACGGTGATCCGCGCCGGGCCGGCCTGGCCCGCGCCGAGCGGGGCGTCTGAGAGCCACTGCTCCGACCGGCCGACGATCTGCCCCATCGTGTTGCGGGTGATGGTCTGCCCGGTGTGCACCGGGGCGAACGGGCCGTGGCCGTGGCCGCCCGGCGGCCTCGGGTTGAACAGCGGCCGGTGGCCCGCCCCGACCGTGCTCACGACATTGCCGGCGGCGTCGGTGTGCCGGACGACCCGCAGCTGCCCGGCGGGGGCCCCGGTCGCGGTGCCGTCGACCCAGTGCTTCCCGTCGGCGAGGAAGTGCCGTTCGCCGTTCGCGACGACGTTCTTGGCGGAGTCGATCTCCCGCCAGTCCAGGGTGCGGGAGCCGGCGGCGGGCAGGTTGCCGTCCAGCGAGGCCCACTTCCCGTTCGCGGCCCGGCCGATCTCCACCGTGTTGCCGTTCTCCAGTTTGATCGCCCCGCGGACGAACAGCCCGTCCCGGGTGAAGTCGGAGAAGGAGCCCTCCGGGGTGATCGCCCGGACGCCGGTGGCCACCTGGGCGCCGTGGGCGTCGGTCTCGGTCCAGCGGAAGACCTGGTAGCGGCTGTCGCCGAGGATCGAGCCGCGGGCGGGGAAGTCGACGGCGCCCAGCTTCGACCCGGCGAGGTGCGAGACGGCCTTGCCGATCGGACGCCCGGGCAGGCCGGCCGGTGTCTTCCAGAGTGCGTCGGGCGGGCGCTGCTCGGCCCACCGGGTGGTCTTCAGCGTGTTGCCGTTGCCCAGGACGTCGAGCGTCCCGGTGTCCTTGATCTGCGGCGAGAACTCCTTGAAGGCGTCGGTGGTCTGGAACCCGCCACCGGGCCTCGGGGCGACGGTGTACTCCCGGTAGTGCAGGGCCTTGGGGAAGAAGTTGACCGCCGAGTGGTAGCGCTGGGCCACCACCTGCGCGCCGTTCGCCCCGGTGTAGGTGTCCCGCCAGCTGGTGCTGAGCCAGCGGTGGTCCCGGACGCCCTCAAGGGTCAGCTGGCCGCCCGCGTCGAACCGGTACCAGCGCCACGACCCGTTCGCCTGCACCTCGGCGCGGATCACGCCGCTGTCGGCGGCCCGGCGGTACTCGCGCACCGTCCGGTCGGCGGGCCAGCCGTGCTGGTGGTCCGACCACAGCCGGCCCTCGGGAAGATCCTCGAAGACCCGGGTGCCCCGCCCGGCCGAGGCGCCCAGCGTGCCGTCGGCGGCGCCGCTCCACTGATGCCAGTAGCGCCGGCCGTCGCCGCCGCGGAAGACCTCCAGGGTGGGCCGCGGGTGGCCGTTGCCGTTGCCCAGGGTCTCCCGGGCGTAGAACGACGTCCGGTCGCCGCCGACGAGCTCGATGTCGCCGTTGGCCTTCACCGTGACGGCGCCGCGGCTGTTGTAGCCGCGCACCGCCGGCGGGGCCTGTCCCGGGCCGAACCCGGCCCGCGGCGCCGCGTTCGCGTGCCCGGCTAGCGGGCGTCCGGCGCCGTCCTGGCGCGCCCACTGGTTCGTGCGGTAGTCGACGGACAGGTGGGTGCCGTCGGCCTGGCCCTTGCGTCCCAGGAAGGAGATCCGCTCCGAGTGCAGTGCCCCGTCGTGGCCGATCACCCGGTAGTCGCCGCCGTGCGGGCCCGGCCCGGTGCTGGTGATCCGGTAGTCGGCGCCGTCGATGGTGACGCGGGTGTTCGGGACGGGGTTCCCGCCGTGGCGCAGCTCCAGCACCGGGTTGCCGGCCGGGTTCAGCGTGGTGTGCAGCCGGCTCGGGCCGAGGTTCCCCCGCGGGTCGCGCGGGGCGATGATCTCGTCGGTGAGGCCGCCGCCGGGTGTGTAGCGCTGCATCTCCCCGGCGGCGTTGCTGAGCCGGAGCTCGCCGCCGGCCCCGATCTGCAGGGTGGGCCAGTCTCGCGGCGCGCCGCCGGGGGCAAGGTGGCGGCCGGTGCCGGCAACGATGTCGAGCTCCACCGCGCCGAACGGGTTCCCGCCCAGGTCGGAGGCGTTGAACCGGGTGGCGGTCTGGTTGCCGGCGGCGTCGTAGCGGTGCCAGGAGCCGTCGGCCGCGTTGGTGATCTGGTGCCCGCCACCCGGCTGGGCCTGGTAGGTGAAGTTGTCGGGCGCGGGCTGGCCCGGCCGGTGCAGGGTCGCCGTCCCGGCGGTGAAGTCGATCTCCAGGCGGCCGGCCGCCGCACCGGCCGGGCCCTGGACGTCGAGCCCGGCGCCGGTCTGGTCGCCGGCGCCGTCGAAGCGCAGCGTCGAGTTGTCGGCCGCGTTGGTGAGCTGGTGCCCGCCGCCGGGCAGCGGCTGGTACGCGAAGTTGTCGGGGGCCGGCTGGCCGGGGCGGTGCAGGGTGGCCGCGCCACCGGTGAAGTCGATCTGCAGGCGGCCGGCGGCCGCGCCGCCCGGGTCGCGGACGTCGAGGCCGGCGGCGGTCCGGGTGCCGGTGTGGTCGAAGCGGTGCCAGGAGTTGTCGGCGGCGCGGGTGATCTGATGCCCGCCACCGGGCCGGAGCTGGTAGGTGAAGTCGTCCGGGACGGGCTGCCCCGGCCGGTGCAGCGTCGCCGTGCCCGCGGCGAGGTCGGTCTCCAGATGGCCGGCCGCCTGGCCGTTCGCCTCGCGGATGTCGAAACGGGCGGCGGTCAGGTCGCCGGCGGCGTCGAACCGCTGCCAGGACCCGTCGGCGGCCCGGGTGATCTGGTGCGCGCCACCGGGCAGCGCCTGGTAGACGACGTTGTCGGGTACCGCCTGGCCCGGCCGGTGCAGGCGGCCCGTGCCGGCGACGATGTCGATCTCCAGCTGGCCGGCGGGCAGACCGCCCGCCCGTACCTCGAACAGCGCGCCGGTCTGGTTGCCGGCGGCGTCATAGCGAAGCCAGGACCCGTCGGCGGCGCGGGTGATCTGGTGCGCGCCACCGGGCAGCGGCTGGTAGGTGAAGTTGTCGGGGGCGGGCTGGCCCGGGCGGTGCAGGGTCGCCGTGCCGGCGGTGAAGTCGATCTCCAGGCGGCCGGCCGCGACAGCGGCCGCACCACCCGGGCCGGCCGCACCACCCGGGCCGGCGGGGCCGGCCGGGCCGTGGACGTCGAGCCCGGCGTGGGTCAGCTGGCCGGCGGCGTCGTATTCGCGGAACAGGCCCGCGTCCGCCGGGTCGGAGATCCGGAACCCGCCGTGCCCGAGTTCGGTGACCTCGCCGCGGAAGATCACCGTGCCCGCGCGGTCGATGACGGTCCCGAGCTCGGGTCCGGCGTGGGCGGCCGCTCCCGTCCCGGCGGGCGCCGGGACGTCGAGGTTCAGGTGCAGCCCGCCGGCCAGCGGCCGGCCATAACCGTGGACGGCGCCGTCCGGCCCGAGCTGGCGGATGTCGGTGGGGCGCATGCCACCGAGCAGCCGGGGGCGTTCGAGCAGGGAGAGCCGTAGCGCCTCGTCGTCCGCCGCCTGCAGCCGGTTGACGTCGAGGCCCAGATCGTCGAGCCGGCCCTGCGCGACGTCGAACCGGGCCGCGGCGCTCTCCAGGTTCGCACCGGCCTCCAGCTGGGCCGGCGTGGCGACCGTCTTGCCCTTGCCGGCGCCCGCCACCGACGTACCCTCGCCGAGCGGCCGGGTGTCCGGGCCCGGGTGCAGGTCGTCGTGGACGGTGCGGGCCTCGGCGAGCTGGTGGCGGGCGATCTTGAACTCCGCCCAGGCGTGGTCGGTCGCCGCCGCGAACGGGTCGTCCACCCCGCGGGCCCGCAGCCCGGCGGCGAGCTTCGCCTGGACGGCCTCGGCGACGTGCAGGTTCTTCTCCGCCCGGGCGATCTTCTGGGCCGCGGCCAGTGGGTCGCTCCCGTTCCCGCCGCCGAGCCGGGTGATCTCCAGGTTCTCCCGGGCGAGGCGCACCTCGGCGGAGATCCGGGTGAAGTCGTTCAGCGCGTTGCTGATCGCCGCGCCGCCGTCGCGCGCACCGCCCTCCACCGCCCGAGCGCTCACCGCCTCCGTGGCCGTGGCCGGCGTTGGCGGGCTGAACGGTTGCGGGCCGGGGGCGTGTGGCGGGGCGAGCAGGTCGAGCGCCGAGTGGACCGAGGGGTCGCGCGGCTCTGGCAGCCCCTGGCCACCATCGGCTGACCGGGCGGTCAGCCCCAGGTCGTCGCCGTGCACGGTGCCGAGGGTGCCCTGCTGCAGGCCCGCCAGCTCGCCCGGCCGGCCCAGCTCCCCGGTGTGCGGGGCCGGGTGCACCGGTGCCGCGATCTGCACGCCGTTCGCACCGATGAGCAGCTCGGTCCGGGCCGGCGGAGCGAGGGCCGCCGGGCTCGGCAGGGCACCGCCGAGTGCCGCCGCGGCGGGCGGGGCGGTCACGGCCGGCGGCGGCGCGATCTGCTGGGCTACGTGGCTGGGCGGGGTCAGCTGGGTGGGCGGGGTCAGCTGGGACGGCGCGGGCGCCGATGGCGCGTCGAAGGCGCGGCCCGGGAACACCGCTCCGTCGTCGGCCGCGCCCAGGTTGAAGGCGACCTGGGTGTCGGAGACCCTGACCGCGGTGAGATCACCGTTGAGCGCCGCCCGGATCTCGGGCAGGCCGTTCACCGTCGCGTCGCCGGCGTGGTGCACGGCCAGCCGGGCCGGGGAGACGAGGTCGCTCACCTGCGCGCCGCCGGCCGGGGTGACACCGCCGAGGGCGCTGGTGCTGGCGGGCGTGTGGACACTGGCGAGCGGGTTCGCGCCGGTGGCGGTGTTGGCGTCGGCGAGGATCTTGGTGGTGTCGGCCGACAGGTGCGACGTCGCCGGCAGGCTCGCGGGCGCGGGCGCGGCCTCCTTGCCAGGCGTCAGCAGGACGGCGCCCGAGAGGTCGAGGTCGGACCGGACCGGCGCCACCGGCTCTGGCCTGAGTGCCGCGAGATCCCGGCCGGCGACGGTCAGGTTCACGTCGGGCAGGGGCGAGTCCGCGGTGACGATCCGCGCGCCCAGCCCGGCGGGGTCGAGCGGCTTCGCCGAGACCCCGCCGCCGAGATCCGTCCGCAGGGCCGAGACCCCGTCGGCTTTCTCCGGCACCAGCAGGCCGGATTCGGTGCGCACCGTGCCGGGCTCCGGCGGGTCGACACCCCGCAGGATGCCGTCACTGACTCGCAGCGCCCCGCCGGCCGCCGCCGCCAGCTCGACCTGCCTCGCCAGCCCCGCGTAGCGGCTGGCCTGCCCCAGGCCGCGGCCGAGGACCGCGAGCCGGAAGGCGTCCTGGACGCCGAGGACGCCGATCTCCACGCCGTTGAGCGGCAGGAAGATCTTGAGCCACTTCCACCCGCCCAGCTCGTTGCTCAGCACCTTGCCCACCGACCGCGCGGCCTCGACGGACCATCCGCCCAGCCCGCGGGCGAAACCGGGCACCGCACGCACGCTCGCGACCAGTGCCGACGGCAGCCTGCCGGTCAGGTTGACGATGTTGCGGATGAGGCCCGCGGTTGCCGCCGGGCCGGTCACCACGAAGTTCTTCAGCGAGACGAACCCGCGGGCGGCGAGGCCGTCGGCCGAGGTGAACGCCTTGAACATCCAGGTGGAGCCGGCCCGGACGGTGTTCGCGAGGGTGGCGGAGATGTCGCCGACGCCCTTCACGACGGCGGAGAAGGTGATCGTCGAGATCGCCTGCCAGAAGTCGCCACCGATCCTGGCGATCGTCACGCCGACGGAGCTGGCCGCACCCTTGAGGATCTTCGCGGTTGCGCCGGCGATACCGCGCAGCGTGGACAGGGCGATCAACGGTTTGGTGGACGGGCCGAGCAGACCGAGCAGGCCCAGGACCAGGCCGGTGATGTTCGTCTTCCCCGAGGCGAAGTCGACCAGCGCCTTGGTCGCCATGATCGCGTTCAGGCCGAGCGCGATCAGGCCGAGCGGGCCGCCGACGAAGATCGCCACCACGGTGATCGCCAGCACGATCCAGCCGAAGATCTCCCAGAAGACCTCGCAGGCCGACTTCTTCGGGTTCGGCGAGCGGATGTGCTCGCGGGCCCCCCTGATCGTCGCCGCGGCTGTGCCCGCGGCCGTCTTCAGATCGGTGCCGGCCTGGTTCGCGTCCGCGGTCAGGGTGTCGCGGCGCGAGTCGCCCTCGGCCAGGCCCGCGGCCTCGGTGAGCGCTCCGTCCGCCCGGGACTGCGCCTCCCGCAGCGCCGAGATGTAGCTGCGCACCGCGGGCTCGGTCTGCCCGAAGGCGGTGCGCACGCCGCCGATGAAGTCACGGATCGCGGTGGAGATGGTGTCGCGCAGCCAGTCCGCGGTCTTCCCGACGAACGCGCCCTCGCCGCTCTTGGCGACCACCTGGTTCAGGCCGGTCTCGGCGGTCTGCGCGTGCCCGGCCATGGTGTGCATGAAGTCGGCGACGGCCACCAGCGCCTCGGGGTCACCGGGGGTCGGGTCCCCGGCCAGCCCCAGCGGCGACCAGTCGGTCGGACGCGGCACGCGGGCCTCCTGTCGGCGGGCGGGGCACCCTCAGCGGGCGGGGCACTGTCGGCGGGCGGGGCACTGTCGGCGGGCGGGGCACTGTCAGCGGGCGGGTGGACGTCGCCGGCGGGCGGCGTTGCCGGCGGCGCGGCCGTGGCTGGCAGCCACGGCTCCGGCAGGTACTACGCACCCGCCGGGCACCGCGGTTCACCGGTGGACGCCGCGCGGCGTCCACCGGTGAACCTTCTGTGGCCGGGGCGCGTAGTAGGCGGTGGACCAACTGCCGGGGGCTCGCCGCCGAGGCCGCGGCAGTTCCGCGTCCCGCGTCCCGCGCGGGACCTGTTGCGGTCAGGAGCCGGTATGGCCGATCTCGTGCTCGACTACGCGCTGCTGCACGACCTCGCGGGCAGTATGCGCAGCCTGCGCGCGCAGATCGAGACCGACGTGAACACGGTCTCCGGGCGCTCGGTGGTCGGCTCGGGCGGCGAGGTCGGCTCCGTCGCCGTGGGTGACGGCACCCTGTTCGCCGCGCTGAGCGCCTTCTACTCGGCCTGCCACAAGCCGTTCAAGGACTCGATGGACAAGCTGAAGGAGCTCGGCGACCTGCTCGACAGCGTCGCCAAGGCCTTCTTCGACGTCGACGCCGACTTCGCCGGCAAGGTCAACACCGGCCGGCTGCAGGCCCAGATCGGCCAGTGGGAGGCCAAGAAGCTCGCCTGGGAGCACTACCAGGAGACCAAGGACAAGGTCATCACGTACCAGTACTACGACGAGAACGGTGTGCTCCAGACGGCCACCATCCCGCTGTGGGGGCCGGACCGGCCGCCGCCGGAGGACCCGGGCGTGATGCCCACCAGCCTGACCGGCGGGCCTGGTGAGTCGACGACGACCAACGCCGCCGAGGTGAACGACCAGGGGCTGATCATCTCGGAGACGAGCACCACCACCACGCCGAACGGGCTGACCTACACCGAGACGACGTCCTACACCTACGTCGACCGCGACAACGACGGGGATCCGGACGTCGTCGACTACACCACCACCATCACCCATTCGGACGGCACCACCGAGGAGATCGTCAAGAGGACGAACCCGGACGACAGCTATGTCGTCACCAGCACCACCGGGGAGGGTACGACCACGACGTCCGTCACCCCGGCGGCGAACGGCGGCTACCAGAGCGTCACCGTGGACACCGAGGGCGAGACGACCACCGTGACCGTCGCGGTGAACCAGGACGGCACCGGGACGAAGACCGAGGTCGGCCCGAACGGGACCGACGTCTACACCGGCACCCCGGCGATCGGCCAGTGGACGCTGCAGTCCCACACCGACCCCGAACCGGACTACTCCCAGTACCCCATCGGCGTCTGATCACCAGGATCTGATCACCAGGAGCGGCCCATGCCCAACATCTCGATCGACTACGCGAAGGTGAACACCGTCGCCACGTCGCTGAACGCCGCCGTCACCGAGACGGTGCCGAAGCTGACCTCGCTGCAGTCGGCGGTGACGGCGCTGCTCACCAGCGACGGCGGCCTGTGGCTGCAGAAGTCCAGCCCCGTGCTCAGCCAGCAGTACACCGACTTCAACACCTCGGTGACCGGCGCGGTGAACAACATCACCAGCTTCGCCCAGCAGTTCAACAACATCGTCGCCCAGCTGCAGGCGATGGACGACGCGATCAGCGCCTCCTGAGAGAAGGACGGAATCCATGGCGGAGATCCAGGTCGACTACGGCCAGGTCAACACGGTCGCCAGCCGACTCACCACCGAGGGCGGCGAGATCAAGACGACGCTCACCCGGCTGCAGGGGCAGGTGACCGAGCTGCTCACCGGCAGCGGTGGGTTGTGGCTGCAGCAGTCCAGCCCGGTGATGAGCGCCCAGTACACCGAGTTCAACGCCTCACTCACCACCGCGATCGAGAACATCGGCAAGTTCGCCGAGAGCTTCAACCTGATCGCGCAGAACCTGCAGAACATGGACACGGAGCTGTCCAAGCCCCCGCCCGCCTCGACCGGCGGCTGAGCGGGCCCGGCGGGCCGCGGCGGCGTCCGCGCGGGCCCGGGGCTGTCTACCGCAGGACGGTGTGCGGGATGGTGATGGTGCGCAGCGTCCCGGTCGCGTCGGTGACGTAGCCGCGGCCGGGGCGGATCCCGCCGCGCAGCAGGCTCGGCGGGATCCGGGTGCCCAGCAGGTCGCCCTCCAGAGAGGACTGCGGGGCCAGCAGCACGCCCTGCCGGGAGCGCCGCGCCTCCCCGAGCCAGCCGCTGATGGACTGGGACAGGATCTCCCCGCTGCCCGCGTAGGCGAGGCCGACGCCGCGGTCCCGCCCGGCGGCGACGATCTCCCGCAGCGGTGGGTCGAGCGGCGCGTTGAACCCGAAGAGGTCCACGTCGTCGACGAGGACGACCGCCGGCCCCTGAACCTGCAGGGAGTCCATGCCGGCCAGGGTGACCTGGGGGTGGGCGGCGAGCCGGCGCAGCGGGGAGTCCCGCGGGGTGACCACGACCAGCCGGGTGCCCCCGGCGAGCAGCGACACCGCCAGCGTGGCGAGCGTGTTGCTGCGCCCGGACCCGGGGGGCCCGGCGACGAGGAAGGTGTGCGCCCGGCCGGCGAAGTCGAGCGTCATCGGCGCGGCCTCGTCGCCACCGAGCCCGAGCAGCGCCCGCAGCGGGCCGCGCTCGGCCTCGGGGACCCGCGCGAACGCGTCGGCGAACGTCAGCGCCCGGGGCAGTGCCGCGACCGGGAACGGGCGCCGGTCGGCCGGTACGTCCCGGTCGCGCACGCCGGCCCGGGTGGCGATCCGGCGCAGCGCGTCGGCCTGCGCCTGGCCTGCCGGGTCGGGGTCGAGCAGCGCGATCTGGAGCTCGGCCTGGTTCACCGACCGCCACCCGCGCCCCGGCGGGACGTGCGCGGGGACGCGCTGCGGCGGGACGCGGATCGTGGCGTAGTCGGTGCGCTCGCCCATCCGCAGCAGCACGCGGTGATCGTTCATGCCGCCGGCCCGCCCGGCCAGCAGGCCCCGGTCGGCCGTGGCCACCACGTGGATCCCGGCACCGGTGCCCTCCCGCAGCAGGGCGAGCAGGGCGTCGTAGAGCCGGCCGCCGTCGTGCTCCGGCAGGGTCGCGGCGAGGGAGTCCCAGCCGTCGACGAACAGCACCAGATGGGCGGGCGCCGTCCCGGCGGGCATCGCGGCGCGCAGCTCGTCCAGGCCCGCGCAGGAGTACTCGGCGAGCAGGGACTGCCGGCGGGCCAGCTCCACGGTGAGGCGGTCGCAGAGCCGTCCGACCCGCTCCAGGTCGGACGCCGTGACGACGGCTCCGCAGTGCGGCAGCTCGTCGAGGACGGCCAGTGCCCCGCCGGCGGCGTCGATGCCGTAGAGGTGGACGTCCGCGCAGGAATGGACGCGGGCGAGCCCGCCGGCCAGTGTGCGCAGCACCTGGGAGCGCCCGGAGCGCGGCGAGCCGATGACGTACAGGTGCCCGAACGTGCCGAGCTCGCAGCACACCGGCCGCTGCAGCTGCCGGCTCGGAACATCCTCCAGCGCGTACGGCACCGCCCCGGGCCCGCACCGCTCGAGCAGGTCCTCGAACAGCACCCGCTGGCGCAGCGCGGGCAGCCAGGGGCTGGGCTGCGGCTCGTGGCCGGTGCGGTCCGCGGCGGCGCGGATGGCGTCCACGAGCACGTCCAGATCGGTGGGAGCGAGATCGTCGGCCGCCTGGTCCGGGTCGGTGCCGGCTGGGGCGGCGATGATCGGCAACGGGCGGCCGAGAGCGGTCCACGACAGCGGCACGGCCGCTGGCTCGTCGCCCGCGCCGCGTGGACCCGCGAAACCCGCGAAACCCGCGGAATCAGCTGAAGCCGCTGAAGCCGCTGATGCGGCTGAACCGGCCGCGTCGGCGGAGACACCTGGAGTAGCGGCACCGGCCGGATGGGTGGATGGATAGGGGGCGCCGCAGTAGGCGGTCTGGAACAGGAGGGTCGACCGGTGCGCGAGCCGGGTCAGCGCTCGCCCCGGAGCCGCCGCCGGGATGAGGGCGGCGTCCGGGGTGTCGACGACGTCCGAGCTCTCCATCGGGTCGGTGACCCGCAGGGCGATGCGCAGGTTGGTGTTGGCCCGGATGTCGCCGGTCACCACGCCCGCGGGCCGCTGGGTGGCCAGCACCAGGTGGATGCCGAGCGAGCGGCCCCGCTGTGCCAGGCTGACCAGCCCCGGGATGAAGTCGGGCACCTCGCGGGCGAGCGTGGCGAACTCGTCGATGACCAGCAGCAGCCTGGGCAGCGCGGGCAGGCCGGGCTCCCGGGCCCGCAGCGAGCGGTAGTGGACGATGTCCTTGGCTGCCGCGGCGGCGAGCACCTCCTCGCGCCGGCGCAGCTCGGCCGCCAGCGACTCCAGGGCCCGGACGGCGAGCGCCGGGTCGAGGTCGGTGACCATCCCGAGGGTGTGCGGCAGGCGTGCGCAGCCTCGGAAGGCGCTGCCGCCCTTGTAGTCGACCAGGACGAAGACCAGCTCGTCCGGGCGGTTGTGGGCGGCCAGCGAGCCGACGAGGGACTGCAGCAGTTCGGACTTGCCCGCGCCGGTGGTTCCGGCCACGAGCGCGTGCGGGCCGTCGCGGACGAGGTCGAGGACGACCGGGCCGTCGAAGCCGGTGCCCAGCGGGAAGCGGGTCGAGGCCGGCCGTGCCGCCCAGGCGGCGGCGACGACGGCCGGGAGCTCGGGCTGGTCCGGTTCGGCCAGCCCGAGCAGGTCCAGCAGGCGGACCCGGTCGGGCAGTCCGTCGGCGGTGTCGGGGCTGATGTCGCGCAGCGGTGCGAGGGCCCGGGCGACCTGCTCGCACCAGTGCGTCAGGACCAGGTCCGGACGTACCCCGGGCACCTCGGGGATGTCGCTCTGGCGCACGGTCAGGCTGCCCACACCACCCTCACCGCCCGCACCGCCGCCGTTACCGCCGCCCCCGCCGTCGCAGCGCACGACGGCGGTGCACTCCTCAGGCAGCAGGCGTGTCTCGGTGTCGAGGCAGATGGCGAAGATCCGCACGGCGGGACCGTCGGTCAGCACCTGGATCATGCCCGGCACATCCCGCAGCCGGCGTGCTCCGTCGACGAGCACGACCACGTCCGGCTGGGTGAACATCACCGGTCCCAACGCGGAGCCGCGGGCGGACTGCCGGGCCCGGATCTGTGCCTGCAGCTCCGCGACTCGGTGGGCCACGGTCTCGGGATCGTTGCCGATCAGCGCGAACGGACCGTGGCCGGTGGCCGCCGCGGCCGGGCGGGCGTGGGGCAGCCAGCGCACCCACTCCCAGCTCTGCCGGCTCGCCGCGTCGGTGAGAACGACGAGCTGCAGGTCACGTGGGCTGTGCAGGACGGCGCACTGAGCGAGCAGCCAGCGAGCGAGGGCGTGGACGGCGCTGCGTTCACCGGCAACGCCGACTACACCGCGGCCGGGCAGGTCCACCGCGAGCGGCACCTCGGGGACGTTCCAGCGCAGCTGGCGGTCGTAGTCGTCGAGCGCTGGGTCGTCCACCTCGATCAGCGACGGCTGGTCGACCGTCCCGACCCGCAGCAGGAGGTGGTCCGGGTCGGTCCGCCGGCGTTCCCAGAGCCGGTGGCCCGGGCCGGTGGCGGTCAGGCCGATGGCCGCCGGGTCGGGTGCGGCGTCGCAGCGGGCCAGCCGCTCGGCGAGGACCGCGGTGCGCAGGTCGCTCTCGCCCGCGGCCCGGCGGGTCCGGTACCGCGCGCACTCCTCCCGGTAGCGGCGGCGGCCGCTGCGCCTGTCCTGGCTCCAGTTGGCGAACGCCAGGATCGGGCTGAACAGCATGATGACCAGGAAGAAGAAGGAGTGGAAGAACCACACGAACGCCAGGCCCAGCAGCATCGGCGCGATCATCATCAGGACGGGGACGGGCCGGCGGCCGGGCGGCGACGGAGGCGTCGGGAAACGCCGGCGTGAGGTCAGCAGCGGCGGAACGATCCGCGGCGGCCGGTTGAAGTCGTGGCCGACGACGTCCTCGGCCGGTGTGATGGCGGCGTCCGGCTCGAAGGGCTCGGCCAGGCGCAGCAGCACCGGTCCGACGACCAGGTCCGACCCCACCTCCCACGGCGTGCACCCGGGTGCTCCGGGGCCGGCCTCGGGCCAGTCCGGCGGTTCGGGCGGAAGGGGCAGGTCCCGGTGCTCGACGCGCAGTGCCGCGCGGTGCTCGTCGGTGCGGCGCAGCTCGGGCGCGCTGGGCACGGTCGTGCGCACCCCGGTCGGGGAGATCCCGGTGAGCCAGGTGTCTCCGCTGTGCCCGATGTGCAGCACCGCCGCGAGCGGCGGGACGCCGTCGTCGTCCAGCTCGATGGCGCTGCCCGCCGCCGCGCCGATGTCGTGGGCGCCGGGGCCGACCCGCCAGACCCGTCCCGCGTCCGGACCGCCGACTACCCGCACCTCGAACCACAGGGCCGGGCCGGTGTGCGTGACCAGCGGATCGACCGGGCGGGGCGGGGTGTCGAGACCGAGTCGCAGTCCGGGCACGATGCCGCTGCCCCGGACCGTGGCACGCGGGTCGAGTGGTCGGGTGCCCAGGAAACAGGTGGGCGCCGGGTCGGCGAGGCTCGCGGCGAGCTCCCCGACGGTGCTCGTGGGCCGCAGCTGGACCAGGACGTCGCCGCGGATGTCGACCGGGGGTGGGCCGAGCGCGGGCGGTGGCGGGAACGGGGCCGGGCGGTCGGCGGGGTTCTCGATGCTGAGCAGCACGTGCACGGTCAGTCCTCCACTCCCGCCGCGCCGACGCCGGCGTCGACCGTCCCGGGCCGGCCGATGGCCGCGGCGGCGTGGCTGCCCTCGTGCCGGGCCGGCTCGGGTTCGGTCAGTCCGCCGGCACCCCGGGGGGCCGGGCTGGTGCTCGTCGCGTCATCGGCCACTGATGTGTTGCTTTCTGCCACCGCGTCGCTGTCTGGTGCTGTGCCGCTGTCTGGTGCCGTGCCGCTGTCTGGTGCTGTGCCGCTGTCTGGTGCCGTGCCGCTGTCTGGCGCTGGGATGTCGGATGGCGGCGGGTCGCTGTCTGCGGCGGCGGCCGGGACGGGCCGCCAGGCCGCCGCCGGCTCCTCCGGGGCCGCACGGCGATGCTTCCGGTCGAGGTCCCTCAACGCACGGGCCACACCGCGCTCCAGCGGGGCGCAGTCCGCGTGCAGGCCGAGCTCCGGAGCCGTGATCCGGCCCAGGGCGTCCAGTTCGAGCCGCCAGCGCGGACCGGGATGCCGGCCGACCATGAGTACCCGCAGGCCGGGCAGCAGCTCGACGAGGCGGACGAGGCGTGGCAGATCTTCGGCTACCGGAGCGGGGCAGACCAGCACCGTCGGGTCCGTGGGCCCTGCCTGGTCACCGTCGCCGACGCCGGTCCGGCCGCGGCTGTCATCCCTGGGCGGGCCGCCGGCCGGACCAGGGCCGCCGAGGACCAGGCCGGCAGTCGCCTGCCAGTCGAGGAGGTCGAGGGCGTCGGAAAGCGGCGGTCCGCCGAAACCTGGCAGGATCGCGTCGACGACGATCAGCCGGGTTCCGGCCGGAGCCACGAGGCCGGCGGCGATCTGCGCCGCGATCGTGGCCGCGAGCCGGCGGGACAGGACCGGCGGGCCCTCGATGGTCCCGACCGGGGGGAGCGCGGCGAGGTCGAGCAGTGCCAGTGCGGCGCGCGACCCGGGCAGCAGGCCGACCGCGACCGGGCAGTGCGTCCGCGCTGGGGCGCGGCCCGGCGCTCCGGCCGCCGGCAGGTCCGCGGTACCGGGGGTGACCGGTGGCGCGGCCATCTCCGCGCGGGTGAGCACCGGCCCGGCGGCGTCCACCTCGCGCCCGGCGACACGGGCCTGGATCGTGTCGGCCCGTACGACGGCCTGGAACGGCCAGGCGTCCGCCCGCCGTCTCACCGGCGGCGCGGGCTCGCCCCCGTCCGCCGCGGAGAGCGCGGCGACGGTGTGCGGGCCGAGTGTCGGGTCCGTGAGCAGCACGGCGATGTCGCCTACATCCCGATGGAAGCGGTACCAGGCGGTGGCGAGGCGGCCGAGGTCCCGCACACCTCCGGTGAACTGGCGGCGTCGGTGGGAGATCGTCCGACGCCAGCCTCTGGTCCGGGAGAACCAGCGGGTGAACACGATCACCAGCACGAGGCCGACGATGCCGGTCAGGATGTCAAGGATCAGGGCGCGGTGCTCCCGCAGCAGGTCAGCCACGTGTCCACCGCTGGTACGAGCCGTTGTTGCAGCCCATCGTGTAGAGATTTCCCTGGCCGTTGCTGTCCAGACAGAGGCCGGTCGCGACGTCGACCAGGTTCACCGTGCCGTAGCTGGACTCGACCATCCGCCACTGCTGGTACTGGCCGTTGTTGCAGCCCATCGTGTAGGCGTTGCCGCTGGCGTTGCTGTCCAGGCACAGGCCGGTCGCCCGGTTGACGAGCACCAGGGTGCCGTAGCCGTACACCGTCCACTGCTGGTACTGGCCGCCGTTGCAGCCCATCGTGTAGCCGTTCCCGGCGCTGTTGCTGTCGAGGCAGTAGCCGGTCGCGAGGTCGGTGAAGGTCACGACGCCCGAACGCTGTTGCTGGGTGGTCGCGGGTGCCGCGGCCGCCGGCGCGGCGGCCGGGGCGGGCGCGGCGGCCGGGGCCGCGGCGGCGGCCGCTGGTGCCGGCGCGGCGCCGGCCGGGGCCGCCGCGGCCGGTGGCTGGGCCGGCGTGCCGCCCCCGCGGGATGTCGGCCGGGTGGTCGACGGCTTCGGCCGGGGTGCGGTGACTGGCGGGGCGGCCGCCGGGGAAGGCGGTTCTGGGGAAGGCGGTTCGGTGGTGGGTTCGGGCCGCTCACCAGCCGCGGTGGGCTCCTGAGCCGGTGCCGCCTCGGTCCCGGCTGGCCGCGACGGGCCGCCGGCTGACTGGGTCGGGCGCTGCTGCGTGCTCGCCGCGGCTTCGTCGCCGGCTGGTGACCAGGGCCCCGGAGGCTGCCCCGGGCCGACCCCGCTCACCAGGAGCGCGGCCGTTGCGAGGACCGCGGCGGTGCCGAGCACGGTCCAGGAGCGGCCCGAGACGCGGGCGCGGGGGCGGCGGCCGCGCGGCGCACGGCTCCAGGCCGCGAGGAACGGGTCTGTCACGGGTCTCACCTCGCCGCTGGGAAACCTTTGCTGGCCGAACGGTCCCCGTACGGAACATTCCTGGAGGGGGAATTGTCCGAGATGGGAAGCTATCGAGATGTCGCGGCGAGGTCGAGTCCGTCATGGAACATTCATCGGGACTTTGCCGTGCGGTCACCGTGGGTCCGGGTGAAAGCCGTCGGCCCGCACGGTGACTCCGCGGAGGCCGGCCGGGACCCGTGTGCCCGCGAGAGGCTCAGCCTTTTGCCTGCGGGCTGCGGAACCCGGTCGAAACCCGTCGGCTGTTCGGCCTTCGGGCGTGATGTGTCCACCGTATTTCGCGGCGGATTATGCTCGGCGATTCCGGGCCGCGCCGCGCCGAACGCGGTTCACGGTGGCTCCGGTTCGCGGCATGGAACGTCGTGCCAGGGCACCGTCACACGTGCTGTCTCGGTCGATCCGCCGCGGCCACGGCGTGGCCCTCGGCCGTGACCCTCGGCCGCGCCTCGTGCGGGCCGGCTGACGGCCCGACGGGGTTGGCACGCAGCGCCCGGACCTCCGGCCGGCGGATCTGCACCCGCCCAGCGATCTCACGGACCTCGTAGAGCGGCTGCGGACGGGTCGCCGGGCCTCGCACGACCTCCCCGGATTCCAGCTCGAAGCGGCTGCCGTGCCAGGGGCAGCGAACGCAGCCGCCGACGCGATCGCCCTCGTGCAGGGGGCCGCCCCGGTGGGTGCAGCGGTCGCTGATCGCGACGATCTGACCGTCGACCCTGGTCAGCAATACCGGCACCCCGTCGATCTCGACCTTTCGCGGTTCCAGGGTGACCTCGCTGGCGGCCAGCACATCCGTCCAGTCAGCCGGGCCCCGCTGGAAGGCGGTGGTGTCGACGCCGACTCCCTGCGCGTACGCGAGGTGGCCGCCCAGCCAGCCGCCGATGCCGAGGGCAGCCGCTCCGGTGACGCTGGCGGCCAGTCCGCGGGCGCCGCGGCGGCGCTGGTTCCACGACACGGCGTAGCTCGCGATCCCCACGATGTTGGATGCGGCATGGACGAGGCCGACGCGCCGCTCGGCGCCCGTGGTGTCGAGCCAGTCCGACCAGCCGGCGAGCGCGGCCGGGCCGGCTGACAGCAGACCAAGCCCGATGAGCCGGCGGGCCGCGGGGCGAAGGGACGCGCCGCCGGTGGTGTCCAGGAGGGTCGCGCTCAGCAACGTTCCGGCTGGCACGAGTATCGCCGCCGGGTGCAGCGGATGCCCGAGCATCCGGCCGCACAGCACATCCCGCAGACGCTCCGATCGGAGCGTTGATGACCAGAAGCCCGAAACGCCGTCGGCGATCGTGTCAAGGCGCTCTTCCCGTTCAATGCGGTCGAGCAGCCGTTCGGTTCCGCGCATATCGACCTCTTTTCGCGTGCTCGGACGACCTCACTGGTTCGCGGGGCACCGTCGTTGCTCACGGTCGGTGGCTCCGGCCTGTTCCGCCCGCGCTGCCGGCCTTGTCCTCGCCGTCCTCACCGTCATTGCCGTCCTCGCGGTCCGAGGGCCGAGCCAACGACAGAAGGGCCCCGACGGCGCAGACGACGCCGGCGAGAATGACCGCGTCGCTGCCGGCCCGGCTGGTCATGACGCCGGCGCCGATCACGAACAGGGCCACCGCGACGGCCGTGAAGCCCAGGGCGATCAGGATGTTGCGTGGAGCCATGCTGGGCCTCCTGCCGATGTCAGGTGCGCTCGACCGCGGCTTCGGTCATCTTCATCCGAAAAGTCCGTCTTGTGATCCCCCTCGGCGCGGACGGAGCAGGGTAGGGGACAGGTCTGGGCGTGCCCTGTTGTCAGGGTCCGAACCACAGCCGGGGTCGCGGCGCCGCGCTGAGACGAAGCCGCGGGTCCGCTGGTCCCGGTGGCCGGGGCCGCCGCTGGCCGTCCAGTGGGCGGTGGCGTCGAGGTCGTCGGCGGTAGGCGACGGCGGAGACTCCAGTGCCGCCGCGACCCGCTCCAGTGCCGCCGCGACCCGCTACGTCGCGGCCGGCCGGAGGCGCCCACCATCGTGGAGCAGGGCCCGGGCCCGGACCGGGGTTCGGGCCGTCGTGTCGCCCGCCCTAGACGACGGTGACGCGCCAGCCTTCCGGCGTACTGACGAGGTTGACCTCCCGGATGGTCGAGGTCGCCCCCGGCCTGCGGTCGACCACCGAGCCGTCAGCGGCCACGACCGTGAACGGCGCCATGCTCGCGGTGAACCGCAGGACCACGACCGACGCGTTGTGGGTCACCACCTCGACCGACTGGACGGTCTGCTGCCCGCCCCTGCCGTGCGCGCCGACTGAGCTCATGAGCTCGATCGCCTCCTCGTCCGCCGCCCGCGCGCCGCTGCCCTCGGCGTAGACCCGGGAGAGCAGGCCGACATCGGCGGACTCGAACGCGGCCACCCGGGCCTGGTCGAGCTGCTGCAGAACGCTGATCCAGTCCTGCTCGCTGTACTGCGGACCGGCCGACGCGGTGGGCGTCTGCGTCGAGCTCGCAACGGTGGGAGCGGGTTTCGCGCCGGGATCGTCGGAGTCCGTCAGGTAGCCCCCGACGAGCAGGGCCACGCCGGTCGCCCCGAGCACGGCGGCCGTCGCCGCCGCGGCCCCGACCGCGCGGCGCCGCCTGGTCTCCCGCTGGGAGCGGCGCCGTCGGGAGCTGCGTGGGCCCGCCGCTGGGAGGCCGTTCGCCACGGCATCCTCGTCCGCGGCGGGCTGCGGCGCGGCGGTCGGTGCTGTGCTGGTCTGCTGTACGGGCGCCGGGTGCGCTGGGGGTGGCGGGGGTGTCGCGGGCGGCCCGAAGCCGGTCGCGGTAGCCGGTGGTGGCACGGACGTCCGGCGGCGCAGCTCCGCGTCCTGCTCCGGCTCAGGCGCCCAGGCCGGGGCTGGGGTCACCCCGCGCGGATGCGCCTGCCCGGAGGACCCGCTCGCGGTCAGCGCGGCCGAAGGACGGGTCGACCCGGTCAGTTCGCCGAGCAGCTCGGCGGCGCTCGGGCGGTCCGCGGGGCGCTTGCTCATCGCCGCTCGGACCAGGGGGAGGAGCCGGGAGTCGAGACCGTCGAGATCCGGCTCCTCGTGGACCACGCGGTACATGACGATGGGTGGGGCTCCGATCCCGAATGGTGACCGCCCGGTGCCGGCGAACGCGAGGACCCCGCCCCAGGCGAACACGTCGGCGGACGCACCCGTCGGCTCCCGGGCGGCCTGCTCGGGAGCCATGAAGGCGGGGGTGCCGATGGTGTCCGATGCGTTGGTCAGCAGGGACTGGGACTCGATCGACATCGCCACGCCGAAGTCGATGACCCGCGGCCCGGTCTTCGACAGCAGCACGTTGGCCGGCTTGATGTCGCGGTGCACCAGTCCGGCACTGTGGATCGAGATGAGCGCCGCGGCGATGGACACCGCGAGCTGGTGCAGGTCGGTCGTCGACAGAGGACCGTGCGTGGTGACGGCCTCGGCGAGGGTGGGTCCTTCGAGGAACTCGGTGACGATGTAGGGCCGGCCGTCGAAAACGCCGAAGTCGAGGACCTCGGCGGTGCAGAACGGCGCGACGCTGTACGCGATCCGGGCCTCCCGCTGGAACCGGGCCAGATACTGCTCGTCCCGGGCCAGATGATCGTGGATGACCTTGATCGCGACGCGGCGGCCGGCCGGCGAGCGCCCCAGGTAGACCCGGCCCATCCCACCGCTGCCGAGAACGCTCTCGAGGGTGTGCGGACCGATGAGGCGGGGATCCGTCGGACGCAGCGGCTTCACGCCGCCGATCGCCATGTGCGCACCCCGAAGCCCTTCTCGCTGCGATGCCCAAACGCCTCTTCCGGGCGTTCCGTATCCGGGCGGTCCATACCTTCCCGGACGATTCTGCCGTCGCCGAGTTCCAGGCGCCAAGGCGGGTCGGCACCGGTGCTTCGGTGCCCGCGGGCTTTCCCCGAAAGGAATAGGGAAATCCCGCGAAGTGCCCCCGTCGGTGTTTCGGTGCCGGCATATCCGAACGCTTCCCTGCGCAGGTCAGGCCGCTACACGAGCCGGCGGCGGTGGGCTCAGGCAGCGGCCGCGTGGGCCGGGCCTGCGTCGGGCCACCCGCGAGAGTCGGCCACGGGTTTCGGGTGACGCCGGGTGATCACGTTGTCGACGAGCCGGTAGGCCTGGACGAGGCCGACCCGGCCCTTGACCGTGGTCGGTGCCAGGCCGAGGACCTCGGCACCGGCCAGCCCGGCGGCGGTGGCGGCGGACACGACCGTCATGCCCGGCTCACGGGCCATGCTCTGCAGCCGTGCGGCGAGGTTCACGGTGTCGCCGACCAGGGTGTAGCCGAGCCGCTCGTCCCCGCCGAGCACGGCCGCGGCCACCTCACCGGTGCAGACACCGATGCCGAGACCGAACGGCTCGAGACCGCGGGCGACCCACTCGCCGTCCAGGCGCCGTTGCCGTCGGTGCATCGCCAGGGCGGCTCGGCAGGCGCGCCGCCGATGGTCCGCGCGCCGGGCCGGCACCCCGAACGCCGGCATTCCGAACGCGGCCACCACCGCGTCGCCGGCATACTGCACGACGATTCCCCCGGCCTGGCGGATCGCCGCGACCATCTCCCGGCGGTGGGCGTCCAGCTGACCGGCGAGGACCACCGGATCGGACCGCTGCGCGATGCCGCTGTAGCCGCGGACGTCCGACATCAGCACGGTGACCACGAGGCGCTCGGCCTGCGGTGACGGCCAGCGGGTGGTCGCGGTCCGGTTGTTGGTCGCGGTCCGGCTGGTGGCGGAAAGGGGAGCGGGGGAAGGAACGGCGGCGGTGTGGGCGGCGTGGGCGGTGGTGATCGACCTCGCGCCCGGGAGGGCCTGGATCGTGTCCATGGGTTCGGCATCCTTCGCAGGGCTCGGACTGCTGCGGGGCTGGGGACTGTTGCGGGGCTGGGGGCGGGTGTGGTCAGCGGGCTCAGGCGGTCAGCGGGACCGGGTGGCCCGCGACGAACATTCCGCCCGGGTCGACGGCGGCGCGGATCGCCCGCAGGCGAGCCCAGGCGAGTGGGTCGTAGCCGACGGCGACGTCGGTGCGGTTCGCGGTGAGGTTGAGGTACTGCTGGCGGGCACTGAAGGGCGCCATGGCGTCGACGACCCGGCGGGCGTCCAGCCGTGCCCGGGCGAGCAGCTCGGAGGTGGGGACGACGCCGCAGGCGTACAGCACGAACGCGCCGTCCAGCGAGGCGAGCGCGCCCCCGCCGGCGGCCGGCCGGGACAGCGCCCCGCCGAGCTGGCGAAGCTCGGCGGCGACCTGCAGCGAGGTGCCTGAGTCCGGGCCGGCGACGTCCAGCAGCGTGCCGACCGCGCCCGCCGGCAGCTCGTGCAGCGTGCGGCTGGCGGAGACCAGCGGTGTCGGGCCCTCCGGCTCCAGGTGCAGCCGCAGCAGCGTGGACGCGGGCAGCCGGGTGAAGGTGTCGAGCTCCGGGGCCAGCTCGCGCAGCGGTGCGAGGATCCGCTCGGCCTCGGGGTTGTCGGCGAGCACCGCACCGTCGATCATGACGAGTGCTCGGCCGCGGACCGGCTCGGGCATCTCGGGAAGCGGCGGCACCTGGACGAGGCGCAGCGACGTGCTGACGGCGTCGGGCGCCGGGCCCGCCCAGTCGAGCCATCGGGTCAGCACCCGCTCGCTGTGCCGCCAGTCCCAGGCCAGCAGGCCCGCGTAGGCGGTGCTGATCGGGTGGAGGGCGAACTCCAGCGCGGTGACGACACCGAAGCTGCCCCCGCCGCCGCGCAGGGCCCAGAACAGGTCGGGTTCGTGGTCGGCGTCGACGCGCACCAGCGTGCCGTCGGCGGTGACGAGCTCCGCCGCGGTCACGCTGTTCGCCGCCAGGCCCAGCGCCCGGCCGTACCAGCTCAGGCCGCCCCCGAGCGAGTAGCCCACCACCCCCACATCGGGGGACGAGCCGTGCAGCGCGGCGAGGCCCTGCCCGCCGGCCGGGGGCACCACGTCGAGCCACCGCGTTCCGGCGCCGACCCGGGCCCGTCGTGCCCGGGCGTCGAGGGCGACGCCGGTGAGCCGGGACGTCCGCAGCAGCACCACGTCGTCGAGCGGGCCGAGCGCCCCGGCGCCGTGCCCGGTCGCCTGCGCGGCGACCCGCAGGCGGCTGGCCGCGGCCAGCCGGACCACCGCGGCCACCTCGGCGGCGTCGGCGGGATGCGCGATCGCTGCCGGGCGCTGCTCCACGGCCAGGTTCCAGGGCTTGCGGGCGACGTCGAAGCCGGGGTCGCCGGCGACGAGCAGACCACGCGGATACGTCGCGTGTGTCGCGCCGCCGGACGAGGCGGATCCGGTCGTGGTCGGGTGTGTGTTCACAGCGCTTCTCCCAGGCCTGTCGTGCGATGGGACGACAGTGCCGGCAGCCGCTTGCGAGCCACTTGCGGCTGACCGGTTGCGGGCGACTTGAAGCCTGATGCTCCTGGAGCACCGCTTGTTGAGCGTGGGCTCCGGCCCACGTCACGGGGCGTCGGGCGTCGGACCGGGGCACGCCCGATCCGCGTCATATGCGACGATGCGACGGCAGAGCCGGGCAGCCGGGCAGTGGGGGGAGAGCTGTGCGGGGTGGTCCAGGCCGTGTCGGACCGGACGCTGGTGACCGCGGCGGCGACGCCGCCCTCCCTGCCGCCACCGAGGGGCATGGCGAGGTGGCCGAGGCGGCGGCGATCACCGTCCTGGGGGACCTCACGGCGTCCCGTGGCGGCGTCGAACTGGATCTCGGTGGTCGCCGCCAGCGGGCGGTGCTGGGCCTGCTCGTGGTGGCCCGCGGCGACGCCATCGCCGCCGACCGGCTGATCCATCTGCTGTGGGCCGACCATCCGCCGTCGGGGCCGAGCGGGGCGCTGCAGTCGTATGTGTCCCACCTGCGTCGCGCCCTGGAACCCGAACGGACCGCCCGGTCCCGGGCCTCGATCATCATCCGGTCGGGATCCGGGTACGCGCTGCGGGTCGCACCCGACGCGGTCGATGCCTGGCGATTCGAGGAGCTGGTGCGCCGGGCCGCCGCCGAGGTGGACCCGGACGCGCGGGTGGCGGTGCTCACCGCGGCGCTGGGCCTGTGGCGCGGGCCGGCCTTCGGCGAGTACCAGGACGAGCCATGGGCGCAGCCCGAGGCGGCCAGACTCGCCGAGCTGCGTGAGGTCGCCCGCGAACAGCTGATCGAGGGACGGCTCGGCCGCGGTGAGACGGCTGTCGTCGTGCCCGAGATCGAGGCGCTGGTCGCCGAGCAGCCGCTGCGGGAGGAGCGCTGGCGGCTGTTCGTCCTGGCCCTCTACCGATCGCGGCGCCAGGGTGACGCGCTGTCGGCGCTGCGCCGGGCCCGGGAGGTCCTCGCGGCCGAGCTCGGGATCGACCCGGGGCCGGCACTGCGCGCCCTCGAGGCCGAGGTGCTGCGCCAGTCACCGGCTCTGGAGGCGCCGGCGCCGTCGCCGTCGTCGCCTGTCCCGCCTCCCCCGATCTCCGCCACAACCACAACCACAGCTTCGGCCCTGGCCCCCATCCCAGCTCCAGCCATTGCCACAGCTCCAACCCCGAGCACAGCCGCGGCCCCGGCCCCGGCGCCGGGGCCGGGGTGGGCACCGCTACCGGCACGGCCGGGCGGATGGTCCGCGCCGGTGCCGGCGGGTGACGACCTGGTCGATCGTGACCGGGAGGTCGCCGAGCTCGCCGCCTGCGTCGCCGACGCGGCCGAGGGGCAGGCCAGGCTGGTGGTGATCGAGGGCCCGGCCGGGATCGGCAAGAGCCGCCTGCTCGTCGAGGCCCGACGTCCCGCCGTCGCCGGCGGGTTCCGGGTCCTCACGGCCCGGGGAAGCCAGCTGGAGCGGGAGTTCGCCTTCGGCGCGGTCCGCCAGCTGTTCGAGGCGGAGGTCACCGCGGCAACGCCCGACCATGAGGTGCTGACCGGCCCGGCGGCGCAGGCCGCCACGGTCTTCGACCTCGGCCAGACCGGTGACATGCCGAATCTGTGGGGTGGGCGGGTCGGCCACGACACACGGGACGGGCGCGACGGGGGACGCCCGGGTGACGCGCCGGCCGTCCCGCGGGGCGACGGCTCGCTCGCCGTGCTGCACGGGCTGTACTGGCTGACGATGCGGCTCGCCGCCCAGGCGCCGATCATGCTCGCCGTCGACGACCTGCAGTGGTGCGACAGCGCGTCGCTGCGGTTCCTGGCCTACCTCGTCCGCCGCACCGAGGGCATGCCGGTGCTGATCGTCGCCACGGTGCGGACCGGTGAGCGCGGCGAGGACGAGGCCCTGCTCGCCGAGGTGACGCACGACCCCGCCACGGTGTGGATCCGTCCCGCACCGCTGGGTAGGCACGCGGTCGCCGACCTGGTCCGGGCCCGCCTCGGCACCGACGCCCAGGACGGTTTCGTGGCCGCCTGCCACGACGCCACCGCCGGAAACCCGCTCTACCTGCGGCAGCTGCTGCGTGCGCTGCTGGTCGAGGGGGTCCGCCCGGACAGCGCGCACGCCGGCACCGTCACGACGATCGGTTCGCGGGCGGTCTCCAGCCTGGTGCTGATGCGGCTGGCGAGGATGCCGCGGGAGAGCATCACGGTCGCCCGCTGGATCGCGGTGCTGGGCGGCGGCGCGGTGCTGCCGACCGTCGCCGCCCTGGCCGGCCTGTCGGACGCGGCCACGGCGGCCGCCGTCGGCGCGCTGGCCCGGGCCGAGGTGCTGCGCGACGACTACCCGCTCGGGTTCGTGCATCCGCTGGTGGCCGACGCGGTCTACCGGGACCTGCCGCCCGGGGAGCGCCAGCTTCACCACGACAGCGCGGCCCGGGTGCTGTACCAGTCCGGCGCCGCACCCGAGCAGATCGCCGCGCACCTGCTGCAGGTTCCGCACCGCGGTGACCCCTGGGTGGTCGACGTGCTGCGCCGGGCGGCGGCTCGGGCCAGCGAGCGTGGTGCGCCCGACGCCGCCGCGTCCTATCTCGCCCGCGCCCTGCGCGAGCAGCCCGAACCGCGGCTGCGTGCGCAGGTGCTGCCCGAGCTGGCACATGCGGCCGTCCTGAGCGACGGGGTCGCCGCCGTCACCCACCTGGCGCAGGCGTACGCGGAGCTGGAGGCCGGGCCGCTGCGGGCGGAGATGGCACAGATGCTGACCCGGGCGCTGACGTTCGCGGGCACCCCCGGCGAGGCGACCCGGTTCGGTTACGAGGTAGCGGACGAGCTGCCGGCCGAGCTGGACGACGAGCGGCAGGGGCTGCTCGGCCTGGCCCGGATCGGCGGCTACATGCACGACGTCGAGGCGGCCGTCTGGCGTCGACAGCCCGAACCGGCGGTGAGCGGTGGTGGCCCCGGCGCGCGGATGCTGGCGTCCGCGCTCTCCTGGGAGCTGGCGATCGATGGGACGGACCGGGCCCGCGCGATCGAGCTGGCCCGGTTCGCGGTCGACGGCGGGGTGCTGACCCGCGCCGACGTCGGCCTGCTGTGCGTGGTGGCCGGTGTGACGCTGCACCTGGCCGACGAGGACACCGACGCGGTGTGGGCGGAGAGCCTGGCGTACGCGCACCAGCATGGCTCGGTGTTCGGCGCGCTGGGCGCGAACCTGTGGCGCGCATACTGCACCTGGGGGCTCGGCGACCTGCGTGAGGCCTATCAGCTGTTCCGGATCGCCAGTGACCAGTCGGCGTCCTGGGGGCTCGCCTTCGGCGCGGGATACGCGAACGGCTACGCGGTCGGGGTACTGATCGACATGGGTGACCTGGCCGCGGCCCAGTCGCTCGCCGACCAGGTGCGGGACACCCCACGGCCGGCCGACGCGGACCGCGTCTTCGCCGAGATGCACGCCGGTCTCCACATCGCTCACGGGCGTTTCGAGAAGGCACTGATCGCGCTGGACGACAGCCGGGCGCTGATGGTGAGCGCGCGTAACCCGGCCTGGCGGCCGTGGCGCGCGCTGCGCGCCCAGGCGCTGTCCGGTCTCGGTCGGCATGCCGCGGCCGTCGAGCTGCTCGGGGAGGAGCTGGCGGCGGCCCGGGCCTGGGGTGCGCCGAGCGCGGTCGGACGTACCCTGCGCCTGCTCGGCGAGCTTCGGCTCGTCGCGGGCGACGTCGACGGTGGGGTGGATGACCTGCGGGAGGCCGCGACACTGCTGGCTCCCACCCGCTCCAGGCTGGAGTACGCACGTGCCCTGTACGCGCTGGCCGGGGTGAGCTCGGCGGCCGAGGCGACGGTGCTGCTGGGGCAGGCGGCCGACCTGGCCTGGCGGTGCGGTGCCACCGGCCTGTACGAGCGGATTCGGGACCGGCTCGCCGTGGCCGGTGCGCCGCTCGCCCGCCGCCCGACGGCGGAGCTGACCCGGACGGAACGGGACATCGTCACCCGGCAGGCGGCCGGTGCCGACGAGCGTGAGATCGCCGAGGCGCTGTTCGTCACGCCGCAGACGATCCACCGCATCCTGGCGTCCGCCCGGGAGCGGCGGGCGGCGCACAGCGGGGGCTGACGGGCCGCGGGCGCGGGCGGCCGGCGGTGTGCGCACCGGCCGATGTTGACGTCGAGTTTGACAATGTGCGCCGCGGCCGGTCTGATGGACGCATGCGGCGGCGGAGCTGGGACCCGGGCTCCGTGGCTGGTTGCTTCGGCCCGTGTGACCAACCGATCGGCCGGTCGGCTGCTCGGTCGGCCAGCCCCGGGCCGAGTGCCGTGCGTGGTCGGTCGGACTATTCCTCCGGCTACGGAGTCATGGCGTCGAAAAAGGTGTCGAGATGGCACTCGAACGGCGGCGAATCTGCGTTGGCGAAGCGCTGTCAAGTGATCCTCGGTACGTCGGGGAGAACTGGCGGTGCGGGTTTGGAGAACATGTTGACGATGACTGCTCTTAGTACGGATCAGGTGGCCGGCCCGCGGGCCGGCGCACGGGCCGTTACACGGGGCCGCCGCCGGCTGGCGCAATGTGTTCGGCTGGTCGCGGAGGGGGCCGTCTCAACCTTCCTGACCCGCGGTTGGGTCATCAGCTCACCGTCCGCTCTGCCGTTATCAGGTTGAGCACATCTACGAAGGAAGAACTACCGATGAACCTTCGCCCCGGACGCCTGCGCGCCGTGGCCGTGCTGCTTGTGGTGCTCGGCCTGGTGGCTGCGGCGTGCTCCAACTCCAGCGGTAAGCCGGACAGCTCTGCCAGCACGGGCGGGAACAGCGCCAGCGCGCCTGGCGTGACCAGCACGGAGATCAGGTTCTCCGTGCTCGGCACGAAGACGAACAACCCGCTGGGCAACTGTCTGCACGAGTGCTTCCTCGAGGGCATCAACGCGTACTTCGCGTACCGCAACAGCGAGGGCGGGGTGAACGGCCGCAAGCTCGTCGTGAGCAAGGAGGTCGACGACCAGCTCGGGCAGAACAAGCAGCGGGCCGTCGAGATCGTCTCGGCGAACGACACCTTCGCCACCTTCAGCGCCACCCAGCTCGCCACCGGCTGGAGCGAGTTCTCCGACGCGGGCGTCCCGCTGTACGGGTGGGCCATCCACCCGGCGGAGATGACCGGCAAGGACTCGATCTTCGGCAACTCGGCGCCGCCCTGCCTGGACTGCATGGACCGCACGTTCACCTACGTGGCCAAGCTGGCGGGCGTCAAGAAGATCGCGGCGCTCGGCTACGGCGTGACCGACAACTCCAAGCAGTGCGTCAGCCAGATCACCGACACGGTCGACCGCTACAAGGCCACCACCGGCCAGGAGATCGTCTACAAGAACGACTCGCTGGCCTTCGGTCTCGCGAACGGGGTCGGCCCCGAGGTCACGGCCATGAAGAAGGCCGGCGCCGAGATCATCATGACCTGCCTGGACCTCAACGGCATGAAGACGCTGGCCCAGGAGCTCAAGCGGCAGGGCATGGACAACATTCCCATGTACCACCTGAACTCCTACAACCAGAAGTTCGTCACCGACGCCGATGGCCTTTTCGAGGGCGACTACATGAGCGTTGCCTTCCGCCCCTTCGAGGCCAGTGACGGCGACAGCTCGATGGCCGCCTTCCGCAAGTGGATCGAGAAGGAGGGTGGGGAGCTCGACGAGATGGCCATGTACGGCTGGATCAACGCGGACCTTGCCTACCAGGGCATTCTCGCGGCTGGGAAGAACCCGACCCGGGAGGCGGTGATCTCCGCCACCAACAAGCTGACGGACTACACCGCCGGCGGTCTCGTCTTCCCCGTCGACTGGTCGCGTCAGCACGTGCCGGCCACCAAGGCGGACCCGATCACCCACGGTTACAAGCAGGTGTGTCGGGCGCTGGTCCAGGTGAAGAACGGCAAGTTCCAGCTGGTCGGTGGCACGAAGGACAAGCCGTTCGTCTGCTGGCCCGCCAAGGACGACACCTGGACCGAGCCGACGCTGAGCACCTTCAAGTAGGCAGCAAGCGGCAAGCAGCAAGCAGCAACCCGGCAGCATGCCGGCCGGATGAACAACATCTCGGGTCCGGAACGGCCAAGCCGCCGCACGGCCCACGCGCAGTCAGCAGGCGCGTGGGCCGTGCGGCGTTTTCGGTCAGCCGCGCGAGGTCCGCGGTGGGGGCCCGGCCGGGATCTCGACGGCGATCTCGTCGCTCAGGCGGTAACCCGCGGTCAGCGGCAGGTCGTCGCCGCTCCAGAAACGCCCGGGGTCGTACCAGTTCGGCCGGCGCCCCGGCGGCAGCAGCCCCATCGCCTCGTAGGTGACGGCCACGACCTCGGCGCAGTAGGCGGACTCCAGACCGGCTGGTGAAGGCTCGGCCCGGGCCTTCACCAGCCGGGCTCCCCGCAGGACACCCAGCACCCGCGACGCGCGGGTCGGCGTGGAGGCGCCTGGCGCGGTGGGGAAGCCCGTCTCCGGCGGGATGCCTGCCTCCAGAGAGGTGCCTGTCTCCGGCGGGACGACCGTCGCCGGCGAGGCGATGTCGACCTCCGGTGACGGACCCGCTGCGTTGCCGGCACCGGGCCGGCGCGGCCGTGGTGCCCGGCCGGCGAGCCACCGCCCCGCGAGCCGTGCCGTCGACGGGAACGGGGTGCCGTCGAGCCGGGCGACCGTCCGCAGCACGGCGTCCTCGGCCGCCCGGTCGACGGTCGGCTCGAGCTGGCGCAGCCAGGCCCGCTGGCCGTACCGGTTGCCCCAGACGACGACGGCCTCGCGCAGGTCGTGCAGCTGTACTCCGCGATGGTGACCGCCGGCCCACACGTCGTGCAGGGAACGACCCAGCTCCGCGTGCCACATCAGCGGCGGAAGGTCGTCGAGGACGACGGCCATCCCGACATGGTTCACCGGGCTGTTGGTCGTGAGCTGGATCGCGCGGTCCATGGTGCTGCGGCCGCGGAAGATCCACACGTCGCCGGTGCGGGTGAGCTCCACGGCGTCGTCGAGGGTCAGGGGTCGGCCGCCCATGACACCAGCCTAGAGCTCGCCGGCCAGGACCTGGCGGTAGGCGTCACACCCGCCACAGGCCGACCCGCCGGGGACCCCACGCCGCCGCACTGCGCCGCCAGATCAGACCGATATGGAGAAATCGGGCAGAGAGTCCCTTGGTAATCCGCAAGAAGTGAGGATGTCCGTTGCTGTCGCAGCCAGAATCATCACTTCTTGCGTGGAGGCGGCGGCGGCAGCGGCGGTCCGAGGCTCGGGACTCTGTGACGGGCGCTCGGCCGGCCATATTCCTCGGGGCTTGTCGGGCGGCAGTGGCGGCGCGTCTGGATGCCTGTCCGTCAGCCGGCCCGGGGGTGCTCCCTCCGTAGCCTGAGCGCATGACGAGATGGAAGCTGTCCCTCGGCGTGGCGCGCGGCCGTTGGTGGAAGGCGCTCGGGCTGGCCGGCCTCGTGGGGGTCGCGGCCGGGGGTGCCGCGGTGGCGCGCGCGGAGCGCTCCCGGCGCGCGTACACCCCGGACGAGGTCAGGGCGCGGCTGGTCACCCGGTACGCCGAGGCGGCCTCCGGGTCCGCCTCCGGATCCGCCGTCGAGGTGGTCGACGAGACCGCTGGCGAGGCCGCCGCCGACGGCACCACGGCGGAAGCCGGTCGGGATCGCGAAGGCGGCAACGGCTCGTAGCGCCCTGCCCCAGGCCACTCTCGGCCCCTCCCGCATCCCGCCGCCATCTGCCTATCGTTGCAGTATTGCAATGCAGTGCCCGCCGATGACACGATACTGGCGCCAACTTTGTCGATCAGACTTGTGAAGTTATGGCGTCCCGCCGGGTGGATGGACCTGCCGTGCGGCCCGCCGCCGTGCGCCACGGGAGGAACACAGTGACCATCGACCTGACAGGCGGCCTTGACGCGGAGCGCGAGTTCGTTCTCCCGGGCCAGCCGGACGACCCGGAGATGCGTGAGTCGGTCAACGCCTGGATCTGGGACGACGGCGCCGAGTTCGGCCTGCCCCGCGTCGGCATCGAAGCGGTCGGCGACCAGTGGGAGACCCACGACATCCAGGTGAACATCGCGCTCGCCGACGGCCGGGTGTTCAACATCTTCGACGCCGGCAAGGTGCATAATCCGATCGGCGCCGACGGGCGGCCCCGCATCCTCGGTGCCGGGCCGCTGTCGTACGAGCTCGTCGAGCCGTTCCGGCACTGGCGCGGGCGGCTGGATGGCCTGGCCGTGCAGACCACGGTCGGGGCACAGATCGACGGCAGCTACCGGCGCGGGGCGTCCGACGGTCCGCTGGTTCCGGTCGAGCTCGACCTGGACCTGCGCAGCGCCGTCCCGCCGTGGGAGGGCGGCACGTTGCTGGAGGAGGCCGGTCGGGTGCTCGCCACCCAGGAGGAGGGCGCGCTGATGGGCGGGCCCCGCTTCGAACAGCTCTTCCGGGCCTCGGGGCGGCTGCGCCTCGGTGACGAGGTGTTCGACCTGCTCGGCGGTGGCCTGCGGATCCGCCGGGCGGGCATCCGTCGGCTGGCCGCGTTCCGGGGCCATGTCTGGCAGTCGGCGCTGTTCCCGAGCGGCCGGGCGTTCGGCCTGTGCCTGTACCCGCCGCGCCCCGACGGCAGGCCCACGTTCAACGAGGGCTACCTGTTCGACGGCGACGGCGAGCTGATCCCGGCGCGGGTCACCCGGGCGCCCTGGCTGCGTGAGCTGCGGGCCAGCGGCGGGGACGTCTCCGTCACCCTGGAGACGTCGCGGGGCGAGACGACGATCGAGGGCGAGACATTCCTGTCGACCTTCGCGACGATGGGCGCCGACATCGGCTCCGCCTCGCGTCTGCACCTGCAGCAGGCCCTCGCCCGCTACAGCTGGGACGGGGAGACCGCGAACGGCATGATCGAAAGGTCGGCCGTTCTAGGCTGAGTATCGCGACGCCGCGGTGGACAGCGGCAGCGGTGCACAGCCGCGGCGGACAGCCGCGGTGGGCGGGCGTCGCGGTCCACCGGGACGGTGGTCGAGATCAGGCACGCGGGCGGGACGTGCTCCGCGCGCGAGGGGAGTGCTCGAGAGATGGCGCGGCGTTTCCGCTTCAACACCGGCCCGGGCCGGACACCGGACGTCGGCGCGCTGCGCCAGGCCGGCCAGCGCATCGAGGCCTTAGGCTACTCGACCTTCGCGCTGGCCGACCATTTCATGATCCCGTTCGCGCCGCTGATCGCGCTGCAGGCGGTCGCGGACGCGACGTCCACGCTGCGGATCACGCAGACCGTGCTGAACCAGGACTTCCGCCATCCTGCCGTTCTGGCGAAGGAACTGGCGACGCTCGACGTGCTGTCCGAGGGCCGCCTGCAGATCGGCCTCGGTGCCGGCTGGATGCGGGCCGAGTACGAGCAGGCGGGCCTGCGCTTCGATCCCGCTCCGGCCCGCATCGAGCGCCTGGAGGAGGTCGTCGTCATCCTGAAGGGCCTGTTCGGCGGCGAGTCGCTGCATCACGCGGGCAGGCACTTCACGGTCGACGGGCTGCGCGGCACGCCGCGGCCGCACCAGCGCCCGCGCCCTCCGATCATGATCGGCGGTGGTGGCCGGCGGCTGCTGTCGGTCGCCGGGCGGCAGGCCGACATCGTCCAGATCATGCCGCGGATCTCCCGGGGCGGACCGGCGGAGCCCGAGCGCGACCCGTTCGGCGCCGACACCTACCTGGAGAAGATCGACTGGGTGCGGGCGGCCGCCGGTGACCGCTTCGCCGACATGGAGCTTGCCGCCCAGCTGCTGCACGTGACCGTCGGCGCGGAGCCAGACGAGGAGTTCGAGTCGTTCTACCAGGGCTTCGTTCGGCAGCGGGTGGACACGGGGGTGGGTGCCGTGCCGACCCGCGAGGAGCTGCGCGCATCGCCGATGGTGTTCGTCGGCTCCCTCGACGAGGTGTGCGCGCAGTTCGTGGACGTCCGCGACCGGTTCGGTATCAGCTACTTCTCGACCCCGCTCGGTGCGACCGCCGAGGCGCTGGCACCGGTCGTCGAACGGCTGGCCGACTGCTGAGGCGCAGACGCCGACGGGCGGGGCCGGTCGGCCTCGGCGCGCGCGCCGCTGTGAACGTCGGCGCGCGCGCCGCCGCGTGCGTCGGTGTGCGTGTCGGCGAACGTGGCGGCGAGCGCGTCGCGCGCGTCCGGGTGCGCGACGTTGCGGATCAGTTCGTCCGCCTGCTGGCGCAGGCTGCTGCCCCAGATGTCGGCCACGCCGTGCTCGCTCACGACATGACTGTGCTGAAAGCTGGTGGTCGGCTCGGACAGCGCGGCGACGATGGTGGAGCTCGCGCTCCTGGCATGCCAGCTCGGCAGCGCGATGATCGCCTGCCCGTCGGCGGCGTGCAGGGCGCCCGTGACGAAGTCGGGCTGCCCGCCGAACCCGGACCAGATCCGCCCGCGGACGTAGGAGGCGTTCGCCTGCGCGTGCAGGTCGACCTGCAGAGCGGTGTTGATCGACGTCATCAGGGGCTGGCGGGCGATGACCGCCGGGTCGTTGACGGTCTCGGTGCGCAGGAACCGGATCCGTTCGTTGCGGTCGAGCCAGCCGTACAGCTGCTGCGAGCCGAAGACGAAACTGCTCACGATCGGCGCGTGCCGGTCGAGCGCCGCCGCCTGGTCCAGCGCCAGCAGCCCGTCGGAGAAGGTCTCCGTCCAGACCCGCAGGCCGCGGCGGCCGGTGAGCGCCGCGAGGGTCGCGTCGGGAACAGTACCGATGCCCAGCTGGAGCGTCGCCCCGTCGGGGACGAGAGCGGCGACGCGGGCGCCGATCTCCTGGTGGATGTCGTCGGGCGGGTGCGGGGTGGGGGAGACGAGCGGCATGTCGACCTCGATCGCCAGGTCCACCGACGCGGTGTCCAGCTCGCCGTCGCCGAAGGTGTAGGGCATGCGGGGATTGATCTGGGCGATCACCAGGCCACCGGTGGCCCGGGCGGCCCGGACGGCGGCGGGCAGAATGTTGACCTCGGTACCCATCGACAACCGGCCACCGACCGGCCGGCTGGTGTGCAGCACGACGACATCAGGGCGGTACCCGCCGGTGAACAGGCGTGGGACGAGGCCGAGGCGGCTGGGCAGGTATTCGAGTGCCGGGCGGCCCCGCATACCGGGGCCGACGAACGGGGTCACCGGAATGACTCCGGGCCGCTCCGGGAGGCCAACCTGGGGATTCAGCACGAAAAGCCGGTAGCGCTCGACCGCCCGGTCGAGGGCGCTCAGCGCGACGAGTGGTGACGCGAAGTTCCCGGCCGCCACCACCATCGGCGGATTCTCGCCACCTGCGCCGACGAGGCCGATTTCGCCGCGTTTGTCGTTTTCGTCAACTTTGCCGCGGGCGCCCAGACGGGCTGCGACCAGATCGCCAAGGGCCGATTCGTCGACGCTGCGCATGTCTCTATTGTCGCGGGTCGCTCGGGCGGCGGCCGGTGCCGGGTCCAGCGGACCGCCGATGTACCCACTGGTAACCCATTGCCGGCACATTCCGTACCCACCAGATGCCCATGGAGCCCCCCATGGATCCCTCCTGGGGTGCCCGTGCGGCGGTGGCCCGGGAATGCGCTCGGGCGTTATCGGTGGCGGCCACATGATGAATGGAGTGCAATCGCGGACGTGCCGTGAGACCGGGAATTCGGGCAGCGTGCCTGGTGCCGGCGGCCGGCGAGCCCGGTGCGCCGCAAGGTGGCTGACCGTGCCGCCTACGTCACTCCGTCGGCCGCGCAGGCGACCCGAACGGTCGGTCAGTCGGGTCCGTCCGGCCTGTGGCTCCACCCACATTCACCTGGATCAATCCGTCGGTTCAGGCGGTCGCCCCACCGCCCCGCCAAGCAGTGGTTGACGCGCCGGCCCGCGCTGCGAATCCTTGTCCTCCAGCGGGTGGGCTGGGGGCCGACTGGCGGGAGTGTGCATCGTGAGGAGCCGACGTGACCGAGGAAGTTTCCGCAACTCCACACCGGAGTTATTGCGGACGCTGGAAACCGCAGCGCCGCCCGTACTGGGCCCGGGGTCGCTCCAGGGATCTCGCCATTGCATTGTCGGTCATTCTGCTGGGTGCCACGGCCGGGTGTTCCACGCCGGATGAGTCGGCTTCACCGACCGCCTGCGCGGCCGTCCCGGGAGTCACCGACGACACGATCAACCTGGGAATGATCCTCTCCGACACGGGAACCGCGGCCAGCCAGGCCATCGGCGCCCGTGCCGGCGCCGACGCACGGCTGCGCTCCCAGAACGAGGCCGGTGGGGTGCACGGCCGGAAGATTGTCTACGAACTGCGCGACGACCAGTCGGACCAGGCGGAGAACCTGGCCGCGGCGAAGAACCTCGTGGAGAAGGAGGGCGTCTTCGGCGTCTTCAGCGCGACGAGTGTGTCCACCGGCTCGGCCGAATACCTGCACAACGCCAGGGTTCCGGTTTTCGGCCTGGCGATGGAAGCGGCCTGGGGCACCTACGACAACATGGTGAGCTATCTCAATCGCTTTCCTTCGTCGGTGGTCTTCGACACTCTCGGGAAGTTCGCGAAGGCGAAAGGCGTCCAGCGCGCGGTAATCCTCACGACCGGCACCTCCGTCGCCTCCGTCGCCGGCGCGGAAAGGATGACCTCGATTCTCCAGCATTCCGGAATCGAGGTGGTGGGGACCGTCGACTACGCCCCGGCGCTGACCACACCGGCAACCATCGGCCGCCAGATCGCGCGGACCGGGGCCGACGCCATGTTCGCCCCGGTGACCGGAGACGATTTCGTCGACGCCTACCAGGGCGCGATGGCCGCCGGCGCCGACCTCAAGGTCGGGCTCGGGGTCAGTGGGTACGGTCACGAGCTGCTGGCCCGGAAGGGCGCGAAGATGGCCGGCGCGTACTTCTACGTCGCGTATCTCCCCTTCGAGGCTGACACGGTCGCCCAGCAGACCTATCTCGACGCGATCGCGCGCTACGCGCCGGAGCTGGATCCGCCGGATGCGCAGGCCGCGATCGAGTCCTACATCACCGCCGATCTGCTGATCGAGGGGCTGCAGGCGGTCGGGCCGTGCCCGACCCGGCAGGGAGTGCTCACCGCGCTGCGGTCGATCTCGGACTACGACGGTGCCGGGCTGCTGCCCGCGCCGGTCGATCTCACCCAGGGGTTCGGCCAGTCCGCGCGCTGCCTGACCTTCGTGCGGGCCAATGCCGCGGGCACGGGCTTCGACGTCGAACAGCCGTCAGTGTGCGGAGATCAGATCGCCGGCGGTACCTCGTGACGTCGTGACGTCGTGACGGCGGCCAGTCCGGCGCCTGTCGAACGTGTTCAGCGGCGGTCCGTCGAATCGGCCCCGCGCCGCCACGCGGCCGGCCGACCCGGCGGCGCCGGGTAGGAGAGCGCGACCGGACAACCGACGGGGCGAGAAGGCGAACCGCGTAACGCCGCTCCGGCGCTCACGTGACGCCCATGTTGATCCCGCCGCATTCTGGATCAATCCGTTGGCGGGTGCCCTCCCGGTCTCGTGACGAAACAGTTGACGAGATGCGCCGCGCTGCGAATCCTTGTGCTCCAGCGGGTGGGCTGGGGGCCGACTGGCGGGAGTGTGTATCGTGAGGAGCCGACGTGATCGACGGAAATATCGCAACTCCACACCGGAGATCTTACGGCCGGTGGAAACCATCTCGCCGGCCGTACTGGGCCCGGGGCCGCTCGAGGAACCTGGCCATTGCATTGTCCGTGGCTTTGCTGGGCGCGGCAGTCGGGTGTTCGGCACCGGATGAGTCGACGGCGACGGCCGCCTGTGCGCCGGTCACGGGAGTCACCGACGACACGATCAACCTCGGTCTGGTCCTGTCCGACACGGGTATCGCGGCCAATCAGGTCATCGGCGCCCGCGCCGGTTTCGACGCCCGGATCCTGTCCCAGAACGAAGCCGGTGGGGTGCACGGCCGTAAGATCGTCTACGAGCTGCGCGACGACGAGTCGGACCAGTCGGTGAACCTGGCGGTGGCGCGGGACCTCGTGGCGAAGGAGCAGGTCTTCGGTATTTTCAGCGCGACGACCGTGTCCACCGGCTCGGCCGACTACCTGAACAAGGCCGATGTCCCGGTGTTCGGTCTTGCCACGGAAGCAGCGTGGACGAACCACGACAACATGGTGAGCTATCTCAATCGAATGCCGTCGTCAGTGGTCTTCGACACCCTCGGGAAGTTCGCCAGGTCAAAAGGCGTCCAGCGGGCGGTGATTGTCGCGACCCCTGGTTCCCTGACCTCGCAGGCGGGCGCCGGCCGGATCACCTCGATCCTCGAGCACTCCGGGATCGAGGTGGTGGGAACCCTCAACTACGCACCGGCGCTGACCTCACTGGCGACCATAGGCCGGCAGGTCCGGCAGACTGGTGCCGATGCCCTGTTCGCCCCGGTGACCGGCGATGACTTCGTCGACATCTACCAGGGGGCGGTTTCCGCCGGCGCCGACCTCAAGGTCGGGCTCGGGATCAACGGCTACGGCCACGAGTTGCTCGCTCGAAAAGGCGCGAAGATGGCCGGCGCGTACTTCTACGTCGCCTACCTCCCCTTCGAGGCTGACACGGTCGCCCAGCAGACCTATCTCGACACGATCGCGCGCTACGCGCCGGAGCTGGATCCGCCGGATGCGCAGGCCGCGATCGAGTCCTACATCACCACCGACCTGATGATCAGGGGGCTGCAGGCCGTCGGATCCTGCCCGACCCGGCAGGGAGTGCTCACCGCGCTGCGGTCGATCTCGGCCTACGACGGAGCCGGCCTGCTGGGCGCGCCCGTCGACCTGACCAAGGGTTTCGGTCAGTCGGCCCGCTGCCTGACCTTCGTGCGGGTCAACACGGCGGGCACCGGCTTCGGGGTCGAGCAGCCGTCGGTGTGCGGAGATCCGATCACCGGTGGCGCCCCCTGAGCCCGTAATCCCGGCCGCGTGCTGGTATCCCCGCGGCCGGGGATACCAGACCTTCCACGACCTGGCGTCAGACTACGACTTGGCGTCGGACCACCGCCCGACGACGGTGATGTCCGCGACGAAGCGGACGTCGCTTCCGGCCGCCCAGTACGCCGCGGTCGACTCCAGGGCCCCGCGGGTCGCGGCGACCGCCTCAACCGCCCGGGCGGTCGGAACGTGCAGCAACAGCTCGTCGTGCAGGCAGAGCACGATCTCGCCGCCCAGCGGCACGAGCAGCTGGCGTACCGTCACCGCCCAGGCTTTGAACAGCTCGGCGGCTGAACCCTGGATGACGGCGTTGCGGGCGAACCGGCCCCACGCCGCGGCGGCCCGGTCGGGATCGGCGCCGCCGACGGCTCCCGGGTCCGGGCCGCGATCGTCCGCGGCCCACGCGCCGGCGCCCGCGTCCACTCCCGCCACCGCGGCTGTGCCCGAGCGCGTGCCGCCGCCAGTCCCGGCGGCGCCGGTTCGCAGCGGAAGCCGGCGCCCGCCGAACGTGCGCAGCGGCGGCCCGTCGGAGCCGCCCCGCGCCGCCGCACGGCCGGCCGACTCGGCCGCGTCGAGGTAGGCGAGCGCGACCGGGTAGGAGCGGCGCATCTGGCGCAGCGCCTGGCCCGCGGTGCCGGAGGTCTGCCCGTACATCGCCGCGAGAACCGCGACCTTCGCCGTGGGCCGGTCGACGCCGAGCCGGGCCGCGACCGGCGCGTACAGGTCGTCCTGCCCGGTCGCCGCGGCGAGCTCCCGGTCACCGGAGACGACCGCCAGCACCCGCGGCTCGATCTGGCCGAGGTCGGCCCGAACGAACTGGTGGCCGGGCTCGGCGACCACCACGACCCGCAGGTCGGCCGGCAGGTTGTGCAGCCCGGCGGCGGCCGTCATCCGCCCGGCGGCGCCGTCGCTGCCGCGCCACTCACCGCGCAGCCGGCCGTCGGCCCCGACGTGCTCGTCGAGCCAGCGGAAACCGTAGGTGGTCGCGACCCGTTCGGCCCGGCGCCAGACCAGCAGGGCGTCTACCGCCGGGTGCGCCGCACGCAGGGCGGTCAGCCGCCACGACCGGGTGTCGGGCACGTCGATGCCGACCGCGGCGAGCCCGGCCCGGACGGAGGCAGGGTTGCGCAGATCGACGGAGCCGCCGAGGTGGCGCAGCACCGGAGCGTCGCGGGCCCGCCGCGCGGCCAGTTGGCCGGCCTCGTCCCGGGGCCGTGGGCCGACGAGGCCGGCGATCGTCGCCTCGGCGGTCGGGCGGTCCACCGGCAGGCCGTACCGCCACAGCTCATGGGCGAGCAGCTCGGCGCCCGACTCCGCCCGCGCGGTCAGCACCGCGAGCGGGAGTCCGGACGGACGGGCCCGCGGGTCGGCCAGCGCGCGCAGCGCCCGCTCCTGCGCCGCCCGCACGGTCAGCGCCAGCCGCGCGAACCGGGCCGCCCGTTCCAGCCTGGTCGCCAGACCACCCGGCGCGAGGCCGAGCAGCGTCTCCTGGACCCAGACCGGCCGGAGCTGGCCGTCGGGCCCGACCGGGTCCTCCGGTCGCCCGCCGGCCGGCCACGCCTCCCGCGGGTCTCCCGCAGGTGCGTCCCGCCGGTCCCCCGCGGGAGCGTCGCGCGGTGCGTCCGGCGCGCGGGGGCCCTGGGAGCCCGGGCGCTCCCGGGGGTCGTCCTCGAGGGCAGCGAGCAGGTCGAGCTGGCCGTCACGCCGGACCCGCGGTGGCGGTGGCGGTGCCGCGAGCCCACGGGCCGCGGCCCACACCACGCCCGGGTCATCCCGCCCGCCGCCGTGCAGGAGCCGATGGACCGCGGCCAGGTCCCAGCACTGCGCGGGGGCGCGCCGCCGGCCGGTCGCCCCCGACCCTCGCCAACCGGAGGCGCCGCCGCTGCCCCCGGCCGTACCGGCACCGCCGGGGAGGCCGCTCACACCGGTCGCAGCGGTCGCAGCGGTCACGGTGGCCCTGCCGGGGGCGTCGGGTGGCCCGGTCAGCGGTGTCCCACCGCCATGCGCCGACCACCACACCCAGCGGGGCGCCAGGGCCGACTCCACCTCGGCCAGGACGGCCGCGGCCTGCGCCGGCCAGGCCCAGCCGGTGTCCGCGTGCGCCAGCGCGACCCCGACCCCGGGGACGGCCACCACCGCGACCGGCGTGCCCCGGCCAACCCCCGCCGCTCGCAGCACCTCGACCGCGCCGGGGCGCGGCATCGGGTCCACCACGTCAGGCTCCTCTGTGGACGCGCTCCTCCGGCGCGTCCACAGTCGCACAGCCCTGTCGGCGGGGTGGTGGCGCCAGCCCGTCAATCGTCAAGATAATCAACACTGTTGACGGCCGCCGGTGCGTATTGTCGATCTTGAAGAGTGGCGGCGGACGACAGAACGGCACGGCGATGCGGTGGTACGACGGGTTGCAGGTGTCGCGGACGCCAGCGGTGTGGTGTGGCGGTGCCCGATGCAGGATGACGGCATGGCTGAACCGCGCCCGGTGCCCGTGCCGCATCCGCTGATCGAGGCTCTCGGTCTGCAGCCGCATCCGGAGGGCGGGTGGTACCGGCGGACCTGGCAGTCACCGCTCGAGCTCGACGCGCATGGCGGGGTACGGCCGGTGGCGACCGCGATCTCCTTCCTGCTGCTGCCGGGGGAGGTCTCGCACTGGCACCGGGTGCGCTCGGACGAGCTGTGGTTCTGGCAGGGCGGCGGAGCACTGCTGCTGACCGAGGGCGGGACGCAGGACGCCCCGGGCGCGACGACCGGGTACCGACTGGGGCCGGAGCCGGCGGTGGGCGGCGCCGAGCGGGTACAGCACCTGGTGCCCGCGAACGTCTGGCAGACCGCCCGGCCGGCCGGTGCGGAACACGTTCTGGTCGGCTGCGTGGTGGCGCCCGGGTTCGACTTCGCCGACTTCGAGCTGCTGGACACCCCGGGCTGACCCGCCCCGCGCGGGGCTGCCGGTTCCTTCGGGTCTGTTCCGCGGTGTCCGCCTACGCTGTGTGGGGTGCACAGAGGTGGCTGGGCCGGGGATCCGCCGGCGACGGACGAGGAGGCCGCCGCCCGGATCGTCGCCGCGGCCAGGGCCTGTATCGAGGTCGATGGGACCGGCTCGGACCTGGCGAAGGTCGCCCGGCGCGTCGGGGTCACCCGCCAGACGGTCTACCGCTACTTCCCGACCAGGCGGGCCCTGTTCGAGGCTGTCGCGGAGCAGGGTGTGGAGGCGCTGGTGGTCGGGATGGCCGCGAGCCTCACCGGCGTCGACGATCCCCGGGACGCGCTCGTCCGGCTGATGCTGCACTGCGTCCGGACGTTGCCGAACGACCCGGGCCTGTCCTTCATCGCGCAGCCGGGCCGCGGTGACGCGCTGATCACCACGGCGGACGCGCCGCGGCTCACCCTGGCGGTGCTCGACCGGCTGCCGATCGCTCTCGACCTGGACGAGCGGGCCCGGGCGGCGCTCGCCGAGCACATGGTGCGGCTGCTGCAGTCGCTGCTGCTCGACGAGACCACCCAGCTGCGTTCCGACGAGGACCTGGGTGTCTTCCTGCATGCCTGCCTCGACCACCACGTGGCGTAGCCAAAATATCTATACATTTGTTGCTCTCGCTGGGCCTGGAGTGGTTGTCGGCCCACCTCCTGTTGAGTCCACGATCGGTTGAAACATGTAGATCTGTGCCTTAGGGTTTCGCGCATCGCTGTTGCGGTGTTCCCGGCAGCCGGCAGGTCCGCTGCCCGGTGAGCCCGTCGCCTCGTCGCCTCCTCGGCGCACCGGCCCTGGACGCGCTGATCTCGACAGGCCGATCGGTGAATCACTGATCTTGAACTGCTGACCTTGAAGAACGGGAGTGCCGGATGAAGGTGACCGCGGCGGTGCTGCGGCAGGCGGACGGCCCCTACGCCCTGGAGGAGGTCGAGCTCGACCCGCCGGGGCCGGGGGAGGTCCTCGTCCGGGTCGTCGGCGCGGGCATGTGCCACACGGACGTCGTGCCGCGTGAGGAGAGGTCGCCGGCGCAGCCGCCGGTCATCACCGGGCACGAGGGTTCCGGGGTGGTCGAGGCGGTCGGTGACGGGGTGACCCGGGTGTCGGTGGGCGACCACGTGGTGCTGTCCTTCGACTCGTGCGGCGAGTGCGCGAGCTGTCAGCGCGGGGTGCCGCCCTACTGTGACCTGTTCCTGTTCCGCAACTTCTTCGGCCGGCGTCTCGACGGCACCACCGGTGTGCGTGACGCGGCCGGCGGCGAGATCGCCTCGCGCTGGTTCGGCCAGTCCTCGTTCGCCACGTACTGCGTCGCGGCCGAGCGCGGGGTGGTGGTCGTCGACCGTGATCTGCCGCTGGAGAAGCTGGGGCCGCTCGGTTGCGGCATCCTCACCGGCGCGGGCTCCGTGCTCGTCGACCTGGACGTCCGCGCGGGTGCCAGCTTCGTGGTGTTCGGCGCCGGGGCGGTGGGGCTCGCGGCGGTGATGGCGGCGAAGGTCGCCGGCGCCGACCCGATCATCGCGGTGGACCTGCACCAGCACCGGCTGGATCTCGCCGTCGAGCTCGGTGCGACCCACACCCTGGACGGTCGCAGCGCGGATCTGGTGTCCCAGATCCAGGCGCTGACCGGCGGTGGTGCCGACTACACCTTCGACACCACCGGCAACCCGACCGTGATCGGCAACGCCGTGGGCGCGCTGCGCGCCGGCGGGCACTGCGGGATGGTGGGCATCCAGACCGAGCCGATCACCTTCGACACGATCACGCTGCTCGGCAAGCGGCTCTCCAACATCCTGGAGGGCGGTGCCGATCCGCAGGTGGTGATCCCGCGGCTGATCGAGCTGTGGCGCGCCGGCCGGTTCCCGTTCGACCGGCTGATCGAGACCTTCCCGCTGGCGGAGATCAACGCCGCGGAGGAGGCGTCCCTTTCCGGCAAGGTCGTCAAGCCGGTCCTGCTCCCGTCGGAGGCCTCCGCATGACCACCGTCATCGAACGCGACCAGCTTCTCGTCGGCGGCGTCTGGCGCCAGCCCGCCGGCTCCGGGCGGATCGAGGTCCACTCGCCGCACGACGGGCACCTCGTCGCCACTGTTCCCGAGGCGACCCGTGCCGACGCCGACGCCGCGATCGCCGCGGCGTCGGCGGCGCTGGCGGGCAGCATCTGGTCACCGGGAGCCGGCAAGGAACGCGCGGAGCTGATCCGGAAGGTGTCGGCGGGGCTGCAGGCCCGGGCCGAGGAGCTCGCCGGGATCATCACCGACGAGATGGGCTCGCCGGCGGCGTTCTCGCTGTTCGGGCAGGCCATCGGTTCCGCCATGGTCATCGAGGGCTTCGCGGACGTCGCCGAGAGCTTCCCCTTCGAGCAGGAGCGCCCCGGGCTGATGGGGCGCTGCCTGATCCAGAAGGTCCCGGTCGGGGTCGCGGTGGGAATCGTGCCGTGGAACGTGCCGATCTTCCTGTCGTGCATGAAGCTCGGGGCGGCGCTCGCGGCGGGCGCCCCGATCATCCTGAAGCCGCCGCCGGAGGCGCCGGCCAGCTCGTTCCTGCTGGCCGAGGTGCTGCTCGCGGCGGACGTCCCGCCGGGGCTGGTGAGCATCCTGCCCGGCGGCGCGGAGCTCGGCCGGTATCTGGTCGGGCATCCGGGTGTGGACAAGGTGTCGTTCACGGGCAGCAGCGCGGCGGGCCGGACGGTCGGGGCCACCTGCGGTGAGCTGATGAAGCGTGTCACGCTGGAGCTGGGCGGCAAGTCGGCCGGTGTCATCCTCGACGACGCGGATCTCGCGACCGTCGTCCCGCAGCTGCTCGACTCGGGGTTGCAGAACAACGGGCAGGTGTGCGCGGCGCAGAGCCGCATCCTGGTGCCGGCGTCGCGGTACGACGAGGTCATCGACGCGCTCGCCGACCACATCCGCGGTCTGACCGTCGGTGACCCGAGCGACATGGCTACCGCGATCGGCCCGCTGGTTTCGGCGCGGCAGCGTGACCGGGTCGAGGGCTATCTCGCCGACGGACGGGCCAGCAGCGCCCGGCTCGTCGTCGGTGGCGGCCGTCCGGCCGGGCTGGACGCCGGCCACTATGTCGAGCCGACCCTGTTCGCCGATGTCGACAACGCCAGCCGGATCGCCCGTGAGGAGATCTTCGGGCCGGTGGTGACGGCGATCCGCTACCACGATGACGACGAGGCGGTCGCGATCGCCAACGACTCGGACTACGGGCTGTCCGGCTCGGTCTGGACCGCCGATGTCGCCCGCGGGGTGGCGTTGGCCAGCCGGATCCGCACCGGTACCTGTGCGGTCAACTCGGTCGCGATCGTCGAGCCGCGCAGTCCTTTCGGCGGTTTTCGGCAGTCCGGGGTCGGGCGGGAGATGGGCCCCGAGGGTGTCGAGGCCTACCTGGAGACCCGCACGGTCGTGCTGCCGTTCGGATAGCTGATCCGGGTTCGGGCCGGCGGCGTTCACCGCCGGCCCGAACCGCGGGTGAACGCCGCCTGGCGCGTTTGGCGAGTCGCAAGAGTGAACGATTCTGGTCGTTCCGACGACCAGAATCCTTCGTTCTTGCGGGTTGCCAGGCGAATTTGCGCCTTTTATGCCCCTCTTGTGGGGAAGGGGCTGGGCTGTCAGGCGGCGAGCAGGTCGAGGGTGCCCAGATCGCGGATCGCCGCACACGCGTTCGTGATCATCGAGAGGAACATCCGGTGGGAGTTCTCGGTGGGCTCGTTCGTGGCGTAGACGGCGCCGAGAACGGTGATCAGCGGTGCCTGAAGGGTCCCGAGGCGGTAGTCGTGGAAGGACGCCTCGAACGGATAGTCCGGCACCCCGATCTCGGCGAGACGGTCGTGGTAGGCGCGGACCAGTGCCTTCTCGTGTGACCGGCGAAGCTCCGGGGTGAGGGCGGTGGCGAGGAAGTAGGCGACGTCGCGGCCGGGGAAGCCGATCTCGAGCGACTGCCAGTCGACCGCCATGACCTCGGTGGGCAGCCCGTCGGTGGCTTCGGAGAAGAGCAGGTTGTCGAGCCGGTAGTCCCCGTGGATCAGGCTGTGCCGGCCGCCGATGTGGCTGCCCCAGCGGCCGAACAGATCGGCTGTGCGGTGGAGGGTGTCGAGGTCGCTGGGGGAGAGGTCCGGGCCGAAGCGGTCGACGAAGGGCCCGGCGGCCGTCGCGAACAGCTCGCCGAAGAAGCCGATGGCGGCCTCGTCGCTGTGGCGCAGCCAGCTGGCGGTGTCACGCAGACCCTCCTGGCCCCAGAAGGGGGCGTGCAGGCCGGCGAGGTTGCGGATCGCGGCGTGGGCCTGGGTGGGGGTGGCGCCGTGGACCTGGGAGCCGGGCCGGGACGGGTGTGCGTCCTCGAGGACGAGGGTGAAGCTGTGGCCGTCGGTGGTGATGTCGGCGCTCCAGCAGCGGGGGACGCGGATCTGCGCGCCGGTGGCGAAGCTGCGGTAGTAGCCGACCTCGCTGCGGTAGCCGGGTGCGATCTGGGCGCGTCCGGCGGGGGTGCCGGCGGCGAGTTTGAGGACCACCGACGGCGGCGCGGGGTCGGTTGCGTCTGGTGCGGCGGTGAGGTGGAAGCGGTAGCTGGAGCTGAGCTGGCCGCTGCCGACGGGTTCGTGGCGCAGGGCGGTGATCTCGGTGTCCGTGCCGCCGCGGCGTAACGCGGCGGTCATCCACTGTGGTGTGACGTGGTGTGGGTCGTCGACGATCCACGCCACGTCGTCCACGCCTGCCCCGTTGCCTGTGCCCGGTACGTGGCCCGTGCCCGCCGCCGGCGGAGCACCTTCCGGCTCGCTCATCCTGTGTGTCCTCCGGCAGCCCTGTGGTTCGGCGGCGTGTGGGCCGCCCAGGGCTGCGACGGCCGGGCCGGGTGGTGTCAGGAGATCTTGTAGCGGATCGGGAGCCGTTTGGGGCCGCCGACGAAGACGGTCTGCATGTACTCGGGGGTGCCGGCGAGCTCGACCTCGCGCAGGCGGGGGACGAGTTCGGTGTAGAGGGCGCGGGCTTCGAGGCGGGCGAGGTGGGTGCCGAGGCAGTAGTGGGCGCCGAAGCCGAAGCCGACGTGCTTGTTGGGGGTGCGGCCGACGTCGAAGGTCTGCGGGTCGGTGAAGACGTCCTCGTCGCGGTTGGCCGAGGGGTAGGACAGCAGGACGGCGTCGCCGGCGGGGATCGGGACGCCGCGGATGGTGGTGTCGCGGGTGGCGGTGCGCATGAAGTGCTTGACGGGGGA
>NZ_FAOZ01000042.1 GCF_001536285.1 Parafrankia irregularis
GGCTTCGAACTCACCCACGGACTCGAACCCTGCTGCGCATACAGAATATGCGCACGCTTCCACTGCTCAGCCACACTCGCGTTCTGCGGCAGACCCTTACCACCCACCGCATGCCACGTGCCCGGCATGAACTGGAACAACCCACCAGCCCCAATCGAGTTCACCACACGCGGATTACCACCGGACTCACACGGCACCACAGCACTCAGGAACCTATGCGCATCCGGCCGCGCCGCAGCACCCGCCGGCTGGGACATCGCGATACCGCCACCAATCGTCGCCGCCAACACCGGCGCGACCAGCAAAGCACGGCCACGACGGATGGAACGACGGTTCCTGCGAGCACCCGAAGTCATCAGGGACAAAATAAATACCCTTCCCCACACCTACGAAGTTAGCTGTCGGGTTCGAGCCGGAAAAGCCCGGCCACACAGTGCGTGACAGGTCGACCGCACTACGCGGCTTCACCCCGAGGACGCCTGCCTACGACGCCCGGGAACCTGGGTCCCCCGCTCCCGCCTACTGGATGTCGAAGCACCGGGCGAGGCGGGATTCGGCGTGCCACCCGATGTGCGCTTCCCAGGTCGGAAGCACGTCACCAACGTTACCCACCACCCGCCCGCGATTTCCAGGTCTCCGTGAAGAGCACCACTCAGCACCAGGAGGCCTTGAAAGCCGCTGCCGGCCTCCTCGACCCGGTGGAACGCCCCTTTCATGCCGCCGATATTCCATCAGCGTCAGCATCCCGCCACAGCGCAACTGGAACCACCGTGCACCCGGTGACCGCCGGACTCGGCTGCGCGACGAGAAATTCTCCGGCCCGCGGAGAACACATCACGCGAAACAGACAGAACGCCGCCTGGCCACAGGGCTTCCGGCCGGCGGTGCGCGGGGGATTTGTCAGTACTATCCCGCGATTGGCGACAGAGATGATGGTTGACGCCATCCGCCGATATTCGAAGTATAAGTCGCGACGCACGTCGCAGAGGAGCTCGCGATGGACAGCGCACCGCCGCCGCAGAAGACCAGCGAACAGCCACCGCCGATCCTGGTCGCGCTGGACGCGGTCAGCCGGCAGAACCCGTACCCCACCTACCGGTCGATCCAGGAGAGCGGAGCGTTCGTCCGCAGTGAGGTCCGCGGCTGGGTCACCACCATCATCACCGGGCACGCCGACTGCTCCGCGGTCTTCCAGAGCCCGGACCTGGGCAGCGGCTACTCGGCCGGCCTCCACGCGGGTGCCCATCGGTCGACCGGATCCGATGACAGCGGGCTGAAGTCCCTGCTCCGGAAGGACCCGCCGGAGCACACCCGGCTTCGCGGCCTGGTGAACCGTGCCTTCACCCCGGGTGTCGTCGCGACCTTGACCGCCGAGATCACCTCGATCGTCGACACCCTGCTCGACGCGGCCCTCGCGGCCGGCGAGGTCGACATGATCGAGGCGTTCGCGCGCCCGCTGCCGCTGTCGGTCATCTGCCGCCTGCTCGGCGTCCCGGCCGAGGACGAGCCGGTCTTCAGCGAATGGGTCGTCCCGCTCGTACGCGGTCTGGCCCCCGATCTGACCCTCACACCGGAGGACCTGCGTGCCCGCGCCGCGTCCACGCACTCCATCCAGGACTATTTCCGCGGCCTGATCGCCGAGGTCCGGGCGAAGCCACGCGAGGACCTGCTCAGCCAGCTCGTCACGGCCGGGCAGGACAACGACGTGCTCCCGGAGCAGGAGCTGCTCGACCTGTGCATCCTGCTGCTCCTGGCCGGGTTCGAGACGACGGTGAACCTGATCGGCAGCGGCATCGTGGCACTCCTGCGCAACCCCGGTCAGCTGGCTCTGCTGCGGGACGCACCCGAGCTCGTACCGGCGGCGATCGAGGAGATGCTCCGCTACGACCCCACGTTCCCCTTCCTGATCCGCACCGTGCTGCGGGACACCGAGCTGAACGGCCATCCGTTCAGCCGCGGCGACAGCGTGGTGCTGCTCATCGGAGCCGCGAACCGTGACCCTGACGTGTACCGCGAACCCGACCACTTCGACGTCGCCCGCTACGCGCAGACGACCAGCGCTCCCCGCCATCTCGGCCTGGGCCTGGGCATCCACTACTGCCTCGGCGCGCCGCTCGCGCGCGCGGAGGGCGCGATCGCACTGCGTGCCCTGCTCTCCCGCACCGAGAAGATCACCCTGCTGGACGAGCCCAGCTACCGGCCCAGCGCCTGGGTACGCGCGATGAGCCGACTGCCACTACGCCTCTCGGCATAGCCGGGCTCTCGGCGTAGCCGGCCTCCGAGCGCTAGTCCCGCTGCACCCGCGGCAGCGGGACGGCGCCGTGATGCGAGGTCAGCCCGCCGTCGGCGACGAGCGTCGTGCCCGTGATGTAGGAGGCCGCCGCGGAGGCCAGGAACCAGACGGCGCTGGCCTGCTCGTCCGCACGGCCCCAACGCTGCAGCGGGATCCGCTGGCTGCTGGCCTCCACGACCGCCGGCTGCGACAGGTACGGGGCCATCAGCGACGTCTCGGTCAGGCCGGGCGCCACCGCGTTCACCCGGATGTTCTGCGCCGCGTAGTCGACCGCCGCGGCCCGTACCAGATTGATCACCGCGCCCTTCGACGCGTGGTAGGCCCAGTTGCCGGGATCCGCCTGCAGCCCACCGCTCGACGCCGTCACGACGATCGAGCCCCCGCCGCCGGCCCGCAGCGCCGGTGCGACCGACCGGATGCCGATCGCCACACCACGGACGTTCACGGCGAGGATCCGGTCCAGTCGCTCGATCGCGCCGTCGGCCTCCCAGGGCACGGTCCCGCCGATGCCGGCGTTGAGGACGGCCACGTCCAGACGCCCGAAGCTGGCGAGCGCGAGCTCGGTCATCCGCGCGCCGCACTCCGGCGTCGAGACGTCCGCGACCAGCGTGACCAGCCGCGGGCGAACGGCTCCGTCGAGGCAGGCAGCGGGCTGCGACGCAGGCGGGGCGGGCGGGGCGGAGGAGGCAGGCGGTTCCGCGGAACCGGCGTCCGCGGCCAGATCTGCCAGCCCGGCCTCGTCCGCGTCGACCGCCACCACGCCGAACCCGCGGGCGGCGAACAGCTCGACGCAGGCCCGGCCGATGCCGGAAGCGGCTCCGGTGATGACGACAGCCTGGGCGACCACGTGACCTCCGCGCGTCTCCCGACCCGGCGCCGCCGGCTCGGCCTGACCAGATCAATCAGCCAGCCGAGTCTCGCCGACCGGCATGAACGGGACGGATCGACCAGGTGAGGGCCAGCGGTCGGCTCAGGGGCCACCGTTCGCTCAGGCCGCCACGGCAGAAACTGTCGAACCGTCAGCCATCCCTGCGGCACGAAGCCCGGTACCGCCCAACGTGGGCCGGCCGGCGATGCTGCGCGGCTGCTGCCGGGCAAGCTTGCCGGCGATCTGATCAGCGATCAGCTGCAGCCGTTCTATCGGCGGGGCCGGGTCGTAGCTCGTGTAATTAACGGTCACCTTGACGTGATCGACGAGGAAGAAGAGGGTGTCCGTCGCGATGTCGTAGGTGATTCCCCGGCCCCGTGCCTGCGTCGTCATTCGCACGTACCCGGTGGCTCCGGTCGGCGCCGGGGGGCTCAGGGTCCCGGTCAGCTGATATTCGAGCTCGTCGTCGCCGGCGGCGTTGCGCGCGTCCATTCTGGCCTGGGTCTCCTGGCCCAGGCAGTCCGCGAACCAGGGATTGGACCACATCACAGTATCGAAAACAGCCTGCTTCTCGGTCACTATCTCGGCGCCGGAAATGATGACCGTTCCGTCGTCATTGTCACTCACGAAGGTCGCGCCGAGAGCGGTTGCCTCGGGCTCGTTGTCGAGGTCCTCCGCCGACAGGCCGACGCAGTCCGCGAACTCAGGTGAGTACTGTTCCACGGACTGGGCAGCGGCGACGGCTTCGGCGGCGGCATCGGCATCGATGGGCACACCGGTGAAGCCGGCTGTCGCCGGGCCCTCGGTCAGCACAAAGTCCTCGGGCCACAGACCCAGCGCGCTCGGCGCTGACGTGGCGGGCCCCGGCGACGAACCAGCGCTCGACGAGGCCGTTCCCGAGGTGACCGCGGGTTCGGGCCTCCCAGTCGTGTCACCGTCACCTGAGCACGACGAAACGGTGAACGCGATGACCGCCAGGAGAATCCCGTGGCGCTTCAGCGGGAGCAGTCGCGGTCGACTCCCGGGGACCGAGGGCAGCACCTGGCCCGCGGTGTCCTTCTTCAGAACGGCATCGTGGCCCGCGGCCGACCCGCCTCGGGCCTCGGCCACCGCCCGTCCACCCAGTCGAAACAGATCACGAACAGCCATGTCTCGCCCACCCCCACGCATGCCAGCGCCGACACAACCACCGGCGCCCGCAACGTCACGAGAACGCTACGGGCGCACCGGTGTCGTCTACTCAGGTCACCGCGCCTCAGGCCGCCACCGGAAGCACGGTCGAGTGGCCGGCATCTCCTGCGGCACGGAGCCCGGGACCGCCCGACGTGGGCTGGCCGGCGATGCTGCGCGGCTCCTGCCGGGCCAGCTTCCCGGCGATCTGGTCAGCGATCAGCTGCAGCCGTTCCATCGGCGGGGCCGGCTCGAGGTTCGTGTACGTGACATTCACCTTAACGCGACCAACACGGAAGAGAAGGATGTCCCTCGCCATGTCGACGGTGACCCCCTGGCCTCGTATCTGTACCGCCAGGCGCACGTACCCAGCGGCTCCGGTCGGCGCCGGGAAAATCTGGGCCCCGGTCAGCTCGTATTCAAGCCCGTCGTCGTCGACGACGGGCCCGTCGGCTTCGGCCTGGACCTCCTTGACCATGCATTCCTCGAACCGGGGATGAGCCAGCAACGCGCGATCAGCGGCGGCCTGTTTCTCGGTCACCACTTCGGCGTATGACTCGATCGTCAAGGGCCTGTCATCGTCGCTCACGAAATTCAGTCCGTCATATGCGGCCTCGGGCTCATATCCGAGGTCTTCCGCCACCACGCCAAGACAGTTCGAGAGCTCGGCGGAGTTCAGCTCGGCCGAGCTCACCTCGTCGGCATCGGCGGGGGCACCAGTGAAGCCGGCCGTCGCCGGGCCTTCGGTCAGCACGTAGTCCTCGGGCCGCAGACCCAGCGCACGCGGCGCTGACGTGGCCGGTCCCGTGGGCCGGCCGGCGATGCTGCGCGGCTGCTGCCGGGCAAGCTTCCCGGAGATCTGGTCAGCGATCAGCTGCAGCCGATCCATCGGCGGGGCCGTCTCGTAGTTCGTGTACGTGACGGTCACCGCGACGTGATCGACGATGAAGACGAGGGTGTCCACCGCCATCTCGTAGGTGAAATCCTGCTCTCGCACCTGCAACGTCACACGCAGGTACCCAGCGGCTCCGGTCGGCGCCGAGGGACGCTGGACCCCGGCCACCTGATATTCGACCCCGTCGCCGTCGGCGCCGGACTCGTCGATTCGGGCCCGGGTCTCCCTGCCCGTGCAGTCCGCGAACCGGGGACTGGCCCACATCGCGCGGACGCCAGCGGCCTGCTTCTCGGTCACTATCTCGGCGTAGGACGAGATGAACGAGTCCCCGTCCTCACTCACGAAGGTCTCGCCGACAGCGGTTGCCTCAGGCTCGTAGTCGAGGTCGGTCGCCGACAGGCCGAGGCAGTCCGCGAACTCAGGGGTGTACCGTTTCGCGGGCTGGTCACCGGCGGTATTGGTCCCGGCGGGAACGCCGGTGAAGTATGTCGTCGCCTCACCCTCGGTCAGCACGTAGTCCTCGGGCCACAGACCCAGCGTGTTCGGCGCCGACGAGGCCGTTCCCGAGGTGACCGCGGTCTCGGGCCTCCCGGTCGTGTCGCCGTCACCCGAGCAGGACGACACGGTGAACGCGATCACCGCCAGAAGAAGCCCGTGGCGCTTCAGCGGGAGCGGTCGCGGTTGACTCCCAGGCACCGAGGGCGACAGCTGGCCCGCGGCCGGGCCGCCCCCGATCTCGCCCGGCGCCCGACCACCCAGTCGAAACAGATCGCGAACAGCCACGTCTCGCCCACCCCCACGCATGCCAGCACCGGCACAACCACCGGATGCCTCCCGCGCGGCAGGCACACGCAACATACGTGCTCTATCGGGACGGAAGGACAGCGAAGCTATCAGACTGCTGTCAGCCCGCTGTCAAATGACTGTCAGCGGACCCAATGAAGATCGGTTAGAATCGATATTTCACTACCAATAACCACCAGAATGCCAGGCAAAATCAATGCGCCCGCAACGTCACGAGAACGTTGCGGGCGCATTGATTGCCGCATACTGTGGATCAGATCTTGCCGCCCCAACAGCTCTTCGAGGCATACCAGGGGCTGGTGCCCTGCTGGGCGTACAGGATGTGGGCACGCTTCCACTGCTCGGCGGCACTGGCGTTCTGCGGCAGGCCCTGGCCGCCGACGGCGTGCCAGGTGCCGGGCATGAACTGGAACAGGCCACCCGCGCCGATCGAGTTCACCGCGCGGGGGTTACCGCCCGACTCGCAGGGAACAACCGCGCTCAGGAAGCGGTGTGCGTCCGGCCGGGCAGCGGCGCTCGCCGGCTGGGACATCGCGATACCACCACCGATCGTCGCGGCAAGCACCGGTGCGACGAGCAGAGCGCGGCCCCGACGGATGGAACGACGGTTCTTGCGGGCAGCCGAAACCATAGCGGACAAAGTTGTGTCCTTCCCCCACGCCTGCGAAGTTAGCTGTCGGGTTCGGGCTAGGGAATCGCCCGGCCGACCGGCGCGTTCAGATCGCGCCCGGTGGCTTCACCCCTGAGGACGTCCGAAGAGAAGGCTCATTCGACGTCCGGGAACCTGGGTCCCCCGCCCCTGCCTGCGGTTCTGTTAATCACCGGGTGTGGCAGGGTTCGGCGTGCCACCCGATGCGCGCTCCCCAGGTCGGAAGCACGGCCAAGACGTTACACACGAACCGCAAACCATTTCAAAGCCTTTGTGACGAGCGCCACATCCGGCACTGCGGCCTTGAATTCCACCGGCATCGCGTCCCCTCGGCCGCATATTCACCGTTTCCTCCCGGCGTCATTCGGCCAGGGTCAGCGATTCGGCACTATCGGTCGACCCGACCGCCACGCAAGGTGCGCGACGCGTTCGTGCCCGCGACCGAAATTCCGGCCGCGGCGACGAAGAATCTTCCTGAACCGAATTCCGACACATCATGAAGTCGACCGTTTTCGACCGCGCGGCGGGACGACGGCGGGGGTGATCGGCCGGACGGCGACGGAGGCCGGCAAAGGCCGGATCAGGGCTGGCCGGCGCCGACCTCGCCGTAGGCCACGACCGACAGGAACCGGATAGGCAGCTGGACCAGCTCCCGCGGCCCGTGCGCGCCCTCGCCGTCAAGCTGCAGCGCGTCGCCGGGGCGCATGACGTAGCTGGCATCGCCGTGGCCGTAGATCATCTCCCCTTCGAGCATGTAGAGCAGTTCGGTGCCCGGGTGTTGGAAGAGCGGGAACTCCTCGCTGCGCTCGGTCAGCGTGACGATGTGGGCCTCCATCCGCTTGTGCGGGCCGCGCAGTGCTCCGAGCAGGGTGTACTCGTGGCCCACCCTGGTCCCCCGCTGGGTGATCCGCGGCCCGGTGCCGGCGCGGGTGAAGACCGCCTCCCGGGCGGCGTCAGCACCGCGGAACAGGGACGTCACCGGCACGTCGAGCGTCTCGGCGAGCCGGTCGAGCGTGGTCAGGCTGCAGGAGATCGACGCGTTCTCCACCTTCGAAATCATCGCGCTGGACACACCGCTGCGCGCCGCGAGCTCGGCCAGGGTCAGCCCACGGTCATGGCGCAGGCGCCGGACGTTGCCCGCGATGGCACGCTCCAGCCGCCCCTGCCGGGACGCGTTCTCCTCCCCCACACCCGAAACACTAGCGATGGCGCCCTCTTTGCCCGATCCGTCCGGCAGCCTGCTCAGCTGACCGTCCGGCCGCCCGAGTGGCTGCCTGCTCGGCTGCCCGTCCAGCTGCCCGGGCGGCTCGCCGCTCAGCGCGTCTCCCCGTTCACCGGTCGGCGCCGGGGATCCAGGTGGTCCCGGCGAGCGGCACCCGGGCCATCGCCGCGGCTTCGACCGTCAGCGCGACGAGGTCCTCGGGCTCCAGATTGCGCAGGTGGGCCTTGCCGCAGGCACGGGCCAGCGTCTGCGCCTCCATGGTCAGCACCCGCAGGTAGTTCGCGAGTCGCCGGCCGCCCTCGACCGGATCGAGCCGGGCCGCGAGCTCCGGATCCTGGGTGGTGATGCCGGCCGGGTCACGGCCGTCCTGGAAGTCGTCGTAGTAGCCGGCCGCCGAGCCGAGCCGCTCGTACTCGGCCGCGTACCGTGGATGGTTGTCACCGAGCGCGATCAGCGCCGCCGTGCCGATGGCGACGGCGTCGGCGCCGAGCGCCATCGCCTTCGCGACGTCCGCCCCGGTACGGATGCCACCGGAGACGATCAGCTGGACCCTGCGGTGCAGGCCGAGCTCGTCCAGCGCCTGCACCGCCTGCGGCAGCGCGGCCAGCGTCGGGATGCCGACGTGCTCGATGAAGACGTCCTGGGTGGCGGCGGTGCCGCCCTGCATGCCGTCGAGGACGACGACGTCCGCGCCGGCGGCGACCGCGAGCTTCACGTCGTAGTAGGTGCGGCTCGCGCCGATCTTGACGTAGATCGGCTTCTCCCAGTCGGTGATCTCACGCAGTTCGAGGATCTTGATGGCGAGGTCGTCGGGGCCGGTCCAGTCCGGGTGCCGGCAGGCGGAGCGCTGGTCGATACCGGGCGGCAGGGTACGCATGGCGGCGACCCGATCGGAGATCTTCTGGCCGAGCAGCATGCCGCCGCCGCCGGGCTTCGCGCCCTGCCCGAGCACCACCTCGATGGCGTCGGCCTTGCGCAGGTCGGTCGGGTTCATTCCGTAGCGCGACGGCAGGTACTGGTAGACGAGGTGCTTCGACTGGTCTCGCTCCTCGGGGGTCATCCCGCCGTCGCCGGTGGTGGTGGACGTCCCGACCTCGCTCGCGCCGCGGCCGAGCGCCTCCTTCGCCTGCGCGGAGAGAGCCCCGAAGCTCATCCCGGCGATCGTCACCGGAATGTCGAGGTGCAGCGGGTACTTCGCGTTGCGGTCCCCGAGGATCACATCGGTGCCGCACCGCTCGCGGTAGCCCTCCAGCGGGTAGCGGGACATCGACGCGCCCAGGAACAGCAGGTCGTCGAAATGCGGCAGGGCCCGCTTCGCCCCCCAGCCGCGAATGTCGTAGACGCCGCTGCCCGCGGCCCGCTGAATGCCGGCGATGGTGGCGCGGTCGAAGGTCGCCGACTCGCGCAGGCCATAGGTGGCGGGCGACGAAGGATAGCCGGACATGAATCTCCTCAGGCTACGGACGATGTCCGCGGTCAGTGCGCCTTTTCCATCTCACGTTTGTCGAGCGCTGTAGCCACAGGCCGGAGTCGACGGTGGAAAAGGCTCAGTACGCGTCCGAGTTGTGGGCGGCGAAGTGGTAGAGCGTGCGGGCCGAGCCGTAGCGGCGGAACTCGGCCGGGTCGTACCCCTGTTCCCCCGGCTCCCCTGGTTTCCCGGGCTCCCCGAGGCCGGCGGCGGTGAGCAGCTCGGCCAGCTCCGCCCGGTGCTCGTCCCGCATCGGCTTCTCCACACAGTCCGCGCCGAGGGAACCGACCTTGCCGCGGACGTAGATCCGGGCCTCGTAGATCGAGTCACCGAGCCCGTCCCCGGCGTCGCCGCAGACCACCAGCCGCCCCGCCTGCGCCATGAAGGCGCTCATCGGACCGATGTCACCACCGACGACGATGTCGACGCCCTTCATCGAGATCCCGCAGCGCATCGACGCGGACCCCTCGATCACCAGCAGCCCGCCGTGCGCGGTCGCCCCCGCCGACTGCGACGCGTCCCCGCGGACCCGCACCAGCCCCGACATCATGTTCTCGGCGACCCCGGTGCCCGCGTTGCCGTGCACGACCACGGTCGCACCGTCGTTCATCCCGGCGCAGTAGTAGCCCACATGACCGCGGATGTCGATCGTGACCGGCGCGTTCACCCCGGCCGCGATCGCGTGCGCCCCCTGCGGCCGCAGCACCTCGAACGCTGCCGGAACGACATCCGCGACGCCGCCCGCAACGCGGTCCGACGGCCGCGCCAGGCCGGACGGCTGCCCGCTCGCGCCGCCCACGCCGCCCACGCCGCTCGCGCCAAGCGCGTGCAGCGCGGCGTTGAGCTCGCGGACCTTCGACGTCGACAGGTCGAACGTGCGGGTGTCCGTCACGCGGGTGTCCGCCCTGCTGGTAGCGGTGTCCGCCCCCGTCAGCGCTGCCATGCGTAGACCCTTTCCGGCTCGGGCTCGTAGATGCGGGCGGTGTCGATGCCCGGCAGGTCCGCCAGGGCGCGGAACTCGGACGCCATCGCCACCCAGGCGTCGGTCTCGGCGATGATCGCCGGCTTGCAGGCGATCGCGTCCCGGACGACCGCGAACCCGTCGGCGCTGGTCACCAGCAGCGTGTAGAACCCGTCGAAGCGCTCGCACAGCCCGCGCAGCGCCTTGTCGAGATCCTCACCGGCGGCCAGGCGGGCGGCGACGAAGCGGGCACCGACCTCCGAGTCGTTGTCCGAGTCGAACCGCACCCCCTCGGCCTGCAGCTCACGCCGGATCGTCGCGTGGTTCGCGAACGAGCCGTTGTGGACGAGGCACTGGTCCGGCCCGACGGAGAACGGGTGGCAGCCCTGCGGAGTCACCGCCGACTCGGTCGCCATCCGGGTGTGCGCGAGCCCCTGCCAGCCGGACGCGCCGGCCAGGTCGTAGACGCCGGCGAGCCGCCGCGGGTCACCGGTGCCCTTGTAGACGGTCAGATCCGTCCCCGACCCGACGATCAGCGCCGCGGGCAGCGCCCGACGCACCGCCGCGACCAGGTCGTCGAGGGGGACGGAGGCGGCGACCACGGTGGTGTCACCGGCCACGGTGACCAGCGGCGATGTCTGGGCACCTGCCCCTGGACGCGCATCCGCCCCTGAACCCGCATCTGCGCCGGCCAGCGCCGAGGCGATCAGCGTTCCGACATCCGCGGGTTCGGTGGACGTCCCGCCGAGCAGCAGTGAGACCGCGGCATGGCCTGGCGGACAGCGGCGGACGTCCCCGTAGACGGCGACGCCGGCCGAGTCGGGGCCGCGTTCGACGACCTGGCCCAGCATGGACTCCAGGAGACGTCCGAGCCGCGGGTACAGGTCAGGGTCACGCAGGTGGAGTCCGACGATCCCGCACACGGGCCGTCTCCTCTCTGTGTTCTCTTCGGTTCTGTGTTCGCTTCGGTCAGAAGGCGGTGAGGTAGCGGTCGTGCTCCCAGGAGCTCACCGTGCCGTGCCAGGCGAAGAACTCGTCCCGCTTCAGCTCGGCGAAGTAGGAGCTGACGCCGGCGCCGGCCGCGTCGAGCGCGCCCCGCACCACCGGGTCCGCGTCGAGCGCCTCGACCGCGTGCAGCAACGTCGGTGGCAGGGCGGGCCGGGCCGACAGCGTCGACGGCGCGGACGGCGTCGACGGCTCCCCCGCCTGGGCCAGGCCGGGCGCGCCCGGGTCGAGATCGAGCTCGATGCCGTCGAGACCGGCGGCCAGAACGACGGCGAGGGCCAGGTACGGGTTCGCCGAGCCGTCGGTGCCGCGCAGCTCGATGCGGTGCGGGTCGGGAACGCGCACGAAATGGGTGCGGTCGTTCCCGCCGTAGCTGGCCTGGCGCGGTGACCACGTCGCCCCCGAACGGGTCGACGTCGCACCGGTGCGCTTGTAGGAGTTCACCGTCGGGCCGAGTACGGCCTGCATGCCCGGCGCGTGCGCGAGAACGCCGGCCAGGAAGCGGCCCGCGAGGACCGACAGCCCGAACGGACCGCTCCGGGCCCTGTCCCCGCCGCCGCCGACGGCGCCTCCACCCCCGTCGCCGCCGCCGTCGCCGTTGCCGTTGCCGTTGCCGGGGAACAGTGCCTGGCCGGCGCGCCACAGCGACAGGTGCAGGTGCATGCCGGAACCGGTCTGGTCCGCGAACGGCTTCGGCATGAACGTCGCCGTCATCCCGCGCTGCTCCGCCAGCATCGAGATCAGGTAGCGGGCGGTGATGACCCGGTCGGCGGTGGTCAGCGCGTCGGCGTAGGCGAAGTTCTGCTCGAACTGGCCGTTGGCGTCCTCGTGGTCGTTGGCGTAGTTGCCCCAGCCGAGCGCGTTCATCGCCGTCGAGACGCCGGTGAGATGGTCGTACATCCGGGTCAGGCCACGGGCGTCGTAGCAGGGCCGGGCCGCGCCGTCGCGGGCGTCGGCGGGGGTCAGACGTCCGTCGGCGTCCCGGTTGACCAGGAAGTACTCGACCTCGGCGCCGGCGAACAGCTCCAGCTCACGCTCACGCGCCCGGGCCAGCATCGTCTTGAGGATGACCCTGGGCGCGAACGGCCACGGCTGCCCGTCGACATGCGGGTCACAGTGGACGAGCGCGAGCCCGTCCCGCACCTGCGGCAGCAGCGTGTAGCTGGCCAGGTCGGGCAGCGCGATCAGGTCGGGGTCGGCCGGCCGCTGCCCGATCGCGCCGACGGCGAACCCGGCGAACCCGACCCCGTCCCGCTCGAACTCGTCCGCGGCCTCGACGGGCACCAGCTTGGCGCACGGCTTGCCGGTGAGATCGACGAACAGCGCGAGCAGGAACCGGACCCCGTCGGCCCGCGCCCGCGCCGCCAGCTCACCGCCACCACGGCCGCTGGGCGCGGGCGGGGCATCGACCGGGCCGGGGAACACGTCGAGCGTCATCGGAACTCCAGATCGGGGACGTGCCGACTGCTCAGGCCGGCGGCGAGGCGGGCTCCTGCCCACTGAATCCATGTCTTGAGAGGAGAACTTCTCTCCCCACAGGAGAACAGCGCCGGGTTTCGGCTGGATGAACCCGCGTTAAGAACGCGCAGCACGAACCGTTCGCGACGAATCAGTCACGCCAGGCCAGCCCGCGAGCGCTGGGTGTCGCCGCTGAGCAGCACGCCGACGCTGACTGGCTGGCTGGCTGGCTCGGATCGGATCGTGGGTGGTGCTGACGCCAGCGGACCGGCCTGTGTGAGACTCCGACGATGATCGTCGTCTTCGAGAGCGAGCTGTGGGAGTGGGCGGCGCGGCGCCCCGACAGCTGGGTGTTCGTCAGCCTGCCAGTCGACGTGTCAGAGGAGATCCGGGATCTGACCGGCGGGCTGCGGCGCGGATTCGGCTCGCTGCGGGTGCGGGCCACGCTCGGCGGCAGCACCTGGCGGACGTCAATCTTTCCCGACAGCAAGCGAGGCAGCTACGTACTCCCCGTCAAACGCGCCGTGCGCAAGGCCGAGGCCCTGGAGATCGGGGACGTCACCTCCACAACCATCGAGCTCCTCGACGCCTGACTCCAGCCGGCCACGCGATTCAGATCGGCGCCATGGCACGGCTCGAGGAGCTGAGGACTTTCGACGCCCCAGACCCTGTCGCGGAATCGCAAGCTTCGGATCGGCCTTGCCAACGGATCGGCCTTGCCAACGGGAAAGCGTTGAGTATTTTTGCCGCTCAGATGTCCAAAATACTCACCGCTTCGGGTCGCGACTTCGAGCCGCCGCCAGGGTTGCCGTTGCCGATGAGCAAGATTTGAGGATTTCGGCTGTTCGAACGACCAAAATTCTCACCTTTTGTCGATCGCCAGGTGGCCCTGCGGATACTTTTGAGCTTTTTGTCCTTAATTGCTGGCACGGTGCGGCGCTTCGAAACTCCCAGCGGGTGGCAGGCGGTGAGTGGCAGCTGGTGAATAGCAGGCTCAGGACCTACCGCGGACCGGGAAGCGCCGCTCGATCGCGAGAAGAGCGTCGATCAGCGGCACGAGGTCGGTCTGGTCGAGGCCGGGCAGCGAGAACCGGAGCCGATTGTGGGCCGGTGAGGACGTGCTCAGCTCTCCTTCCACCTCCAGGTGCCCGTTCCGCTCGCACCGGACCTCCACCTTGATCCATTCTTCGAGCGTCACGAGCCGGGCGCTCCCCCGCAGCTTCCGGTGCAGGTTCTGCAGTTCCTTCCGGAACGAGCACAGCTCGTCTGCCCGCAACGCGGCGTCGAGGTCCGCGGTGAAACCCGCTATCCGGGCCGCGATGGGGCTGGTGAGCCAGTTTCCGTCCCAGAAGTCGCCGGCCCCGGGATACATCCGGTCGACAACGCGGATCAGGACATGGTCCGAACCCCTCCGCCCAAGCACGACATCCAGAAAATCGTCCCGCATGGCGGAAGTGTGGCATGTGGGCACGCCACACGGACTGCGACCACCCCTCCAGCACCGACCGGGCTGGGCAAGCTACGGGGCAGAAGTGCCACCGACTTGCGGCTTTCTCGCGTGCGATGAACGCTGGTACCCACCTTCGGCGAGGGGGCTCGACGTGACCGATGATCTGCTGGAGCTGGCCACCGACGCCTACATCTACGGATTTCCCCTGGTCTACAACCTCATGGAGGTCGAACGCATCTCCAACCAGGGCATGGGAACCATTGATCCGGCGCCGTTCAATGTGCTCAGCCACGCCTCGGATCTGGCCGGGCCGGCCGACAGGTTCGTCTCGATAAACAATGACACGATCTACTCCTTCGCACAGGTCGACGTGAGTGGTGGTCCGCTCCTGCTGCATGTTCCGGATACTTCCGGGCGTTACTACGTGCTGCAGTTCATCGACGCCTGGACGAACAACTTCGCGTATGTGGGCCGGCGGGCGACCGGGACGGCTGCGGCTTCCTTCCTGCTGGTCCCCCCGGGGTGGCGGGCCGGCGGGCCCGCCGGCGTCCCGGTGATCGAGTTCCCGACCGCGGTGGGCTCGATCGTGGGCCGATGGGCCTGTGACGGCCCAGCCGACCTGGCCAAGGTCCGAACTCTGCAGAGCAGGCTGACCCTCGAAGCCACCGCGGGCACCACCGGCGGCGCGGGTGCCACCGGCAGTACGGGCACCACCGGCAGTACCGGCACCACCGGCGCCGCCGCCGGGCTGGTGGGGATCCCTGCACCCACGGCTGTTCCGATCGAACTCGGTTTCTTCGAACGGATGCGAGCCTGGATGCGCGCCTTCCCTCCCGCGGGCCCGGACCTCGCCTACCAGCGACGGTTCGCACCCCTCGGGCTGCTGGACGAGACCTCGCCGTACGCCGACGCCCCGCCCGAGCTGGCCAAGGCGCTGACAGCCGGGCAGCACGCGGGCAAGCAGCGGATCGAGGACCGGCTACGGAAGGGCGGCCCGGCGCCGGTGGTCAACGGCTGGGCGATCACCTTCCACATGTTCGACTACAACCTGGATCACCTGGGGCTGGGCACGATCGACACCCCGGAGTGGAAGATCGATGACCGCGAGGCCGGCTATCTCGCCCGCGCGCTGGCCGCCCGGGCCGGCCTGTGGGGCAACCACGGTTACGAGGCCGCATACCCGATGACCTACACCGACTCGGACGGCGACCAGCTCGACGGCCACGGCCGCTACACAATCCGGTTCGACCAGGAGCCGCCGGTCGACGCGTTCTGGTCCATCACCATGTACGACCTGCCCGGGTTCCATCTGGTCGCCAACCGCGCGAACCGGTACTCCATCGGCGACCGCACACCTGGCCTGCAGCGCGACAGCGACGGGTCGCTCACCATCGTGATCCAGCACGACCCGCCCGCCGACACCCGCAACTGGCTGCCTGCCCCGGCAGGTCCGTTCCGTCCGATCCTGCGGCTCTACCAACCGAGAGCAGCCGTGCTCGACGGCACCTACCAGCTCCCCGCCATCACCAAGGCCGGCCCGCGGCAGACGATCTGACCCGACGCCGGGTGATCTCGAGGTAGCGCGGGTCGGGCGGGAGCGGTCCGGCGGGAGCGGTCGGATGATCGCCGCGGTGCCGCGGTGCCGCGGGCATCCGCAGAGCTCAGGGCTGCGGAATCTCCACCCGATCACGCACGTAGAGCGGGTTGTGGGCGATCACGGCCCGCGGGGTCAGACCAGCGCCGGACACCCGGTAGCGCACCCGCCCGGAGACAGCTTGGGCGATGGAGCCGATGAAGGCCTGGGCCGCGGTACGCAGCGGGCCGAGCCACCGGCCCTCAACGGCCTCATGTACCCAGATCTGCTCCAGGTGGATCTTTTCGCGCAGGGTTGCCGCGTCCACGCTGGCCTGCTCCAGGCGGCGGTAGGCGTCGAGGAGCAGATGCGCGGCAGGCATCTCCCGCACCTCCTGCACCTTCTGCCCGTTCGCTATCTCCTCCAGCCCGATATACCTGCCGAGGCCGTACGCGCCGACCAGGGCGTTGAGGGAACGGACCAGGTCGGCCGCTGGAAGCGCCCGTCCGTCGAGCGCGACCGGCACGCCGCGCTGAAAGCTCACCTCCACCTCCACCGGCTCGGTGGCCGTGGGCGTGGTCCACTCGTAAAGCGCTTCCGGGACGTCGATCCGCTCCGGGTCGTCGAGGCCATCGGCTTCGAACTCACGGCACCACAGGTTCACGTCCGTGCTGTACCGAGCGGATTCGGGCCGGGAGCGTTCCACCAGCTCCAGCAGCCCGCTGTCGGCGAGTTTGAGTAGCTTCTTCTCTCGTGATGGCGCGTCGACGACGAACGGGGAACCGTAACTGCCCGCGAAACGCAGTGCCGCGAAGGTCTGGTTGAAGCGGCGCAGGCTGTTCTGCGTGCCGTCCGCGGTGTGCAGTACCGCGTCGTAGCCCTGTTCATGGGCCACCGCGGTGGCCACCTGGACCATCAGCGGTCGGGTCAACGACGCCGAGATCGGATGGGTGCCCAGGTAGACGGCCTGGGCAGCGATCGCCGGGAAGGCATAACCCGTGAGGAACTCGTCCGTCTGGTCCAGCACCAGGTGGTCGAATCCGAGCCGGTCACACACCCGCCCCGCCCGTAGGCCATCACCGCCGCCAAGCTCGATGGTGAGCGCGAGCACAGACGCCGACGGCAGCACGGACGCTATGTGATGAAGCAGATAGGTACCGTCCAGCCCACCACTGAACAGGCAGATCACCCGGTTTTTCCGCAGGAATCTCTCGTCTATGTCCGCCAGGTCCACGACAATCTTGCTCATGGCTACTCTTCTCGAATTTGACGTATTTTCTGAATGATGAGATTCGCGACGAAGAAGCAGTCGGCGGCCAGATCTCCATCATTCACGGGGGTCACGAAGGTCTCCAGCGCCGCCATCGCGGCAGGGTATCTTTCCTCAAGCCGTAGTTCGTTGACGACGTCACCAAACTCAACCGGCCCGGCGAGACGGCCGGAGTGAAATGCCTCTCGAGCCCGAGTGACGGCCTCGGAGTACTCCCGCCGGTCCCGGTGGTAACTGCTCACTATGAGTGCTCGTAGGGCGGTAAAGAAGGAACCCCGATCGAAGGTGACGAAAAAGGAGTCTTCTTCTCCGCTGACGCCCTCGTGCTCCACCGTGCTCACATGAGCCGATGCCGGCATGGTGAGCTGCGCGGCTCGCTGCTGTTCCGGCAGGTTCATCATGAGCGCCGAGATCTGTGGCAGGGACTCGTTCAGAAAGCCCTTGATGTAGCCACGCCAGAAAGCGGCGAGCGCCGGTGCTTCGGCCGGGTCGGCGGACCGCAGGAAGCTCCGGCCCACAGTGATCTTCCAGGCATCGTCCGTGACGCTGTCGAGCGTGTACGTACCCCATCCACCGGTGCGGTCCCAGTAGTTCCACAACGCCACGAAGGCCTTCGGGCCGATCGGCACGAAACGACCACCACGCAGCACGAACTCGACCAGGTCGCTCGCGGCACCTGCCCCGATCTTCTGCGCCGCGTTCTCCAGCAGGTCCACGCGGTCCGGGAGCAGCAGCCGGAGCAGCTGGACAACCGTCTCGGTGCGGAGGATGACGTGCCGGACCCCGGCCCGGCTGATCACACCGTCCTCGGCCGAGAGACTGAATTCCGGCAGCATGTCACCCAGCCGTTTACCGGCCTCACGCAGCAGGGGATGCGTCCCGTAGGACGACCGGTCGATCGTGAACAGTGGCTGGAACGACTCCGCGAGAAATCCGAGGAAGCCCTGTACCTGCACCCGGGAGGACGAGTTCCCGGCGTCGATCAGGTCGCGGACACCCTCGAGGTCCGAGTCGAAGACGGCGTAGGCCTGGGCGGGCGCTGGGGCGTTCATCTCCCCTACTACGCGCGCGAGGTCGACCGTCACCCGGAACGCGAGGTCCGCCGGGCTGGTGAACAGCCGTGCCGGGTGCCGACGGCGCAGCTCGTCACGGAAGTCCGCCTGGTGCTCACGCAGTTCGTCGGACGGCACGATGTCATGCGGGACGGGCAGGCTCTCATCCGCCAGGTAGACGAGAACCCGCTTACCCGTGGCCCGCGCGTAGTCGTACTCGGCCATTGCCACGGACCTGGTCGGATACTGGGAGGGCACACCGAACGTGTGCCCGAAGATACCGATGAAAACCGCACAGGCGTCCACGGCCTCCGTAGCCGGATGCTCGGGCTCCTCGACCCGGGCGCCGACCGTGGTCACCACCACGCCGTGGTCGGTCATGCTCCCGTCGATCGCGTCGGCGACAGCCCGTCGGTGATCCGTGAGGTCGACGTATGTACCCCCGACGAACACTGTGATCCCGAGCCGCGCGGGCGCCGGCAGCTCGGCCGGGCGGGCATCCGCCGGCCCTTCGAGAATCTTGATGGCCAGTTCCTCGATGGCCTCGTTCTCGTAGTTCTCAATCGTGTCCGGATGCAGCTTGAGCGCCTCGGCGAGCTGGCGGCGGCGTGCGGTGAGATAGCCCGGGTCGCGGCCAGGCCACGTCGCCGGCGTGGAGGAGTCCGCCGCCGGCTCCGGTACCGCGAGCGCGTTGCGCAGCGAATGCGCCTTCGCACCTGTTCCCAGGTCGACCAGCAGCGCACGCAGCAGATCGAGGGCCGCGGTCACCGATTCGGTGCGGCCAAGAAGCCGGTTCCAGTCCTGGAGCGCGACGAGCAGGGTTCCGCGTTGAGCCAGAGCGGCCAGTGACAACCCCCGACCCCTGCGTAACTGTGTCAACTCCACGACAAGAGATTTCCGGGTCCCTTCCCCATTGGTTCCCGTTTCGTTCCGGATCACTGGCACCCCCTTTTTCTTCCCGCTCACATCCGGTCAATCTCCGCTTGCCGATCACGCTGACATCAGCAACTCTAGGGACTGTACGACACGGTGCAGCGCCGGACCACAGCCGGCACCGCCGAGCAGAAGCAGCCGAAGGGAGTAGTCCAGATGACCCAGCTTCTCGTCGTGCTGCTCGCCGTATCTCTCGTACTGGCGATCGGCAGCGTATTCCTTCTCACTCTTTCCAGGTTCACCGACGAGCGGCGTGACGTGGCGGATGTGGAACGGCTCCGCGCAGCACAGTACGTCATCGCCCAGGGCGGGCAGCAAGACGGCGACGTCACCCGGAAATAACGCTGACGCCCGATCACACGGAAATAGCGCCTGTTTCACAGCGCGACATTTTCGTCGCCCCGGTCCGCCGGAAATCTCCGGTGGACCCGCGCCTCCGCCGTACATCCCGGTTCTGCCGATCGTGCCTCGGGGGGACGATCGGCGTCAGGCGGCTCCCGCCGCCTCTGCCCGTGGCCAGCCGAAACGCGCCGGCCACGGGCAGGCACGCTTTCCGGACTGTTCTCGGCCGCGTGCTATCGGGCCGCGTGCTATCGGGCCGCGGTCAGGGCGGCGCGGATCATATGGGCGGGGTCGCCCAGGTGGTAGCGGTGTTCGCTGGCCTCGATGTTGTCGAGGAACTCCTGGTAGCGCACCGCGTAGGAGACGTTGCCCAGCGGTGCGGCGAGGGTGAGCGCGCGGTGCGGGTCGCAGCCCGGCCGGCACTGCGACCAGGCGGTCGCCCACACGTCGGCGACGTGTTCCCACAGATCGTCGGGCAGGAACTCGCGGGGCCGCAGGCCGTCCAGCACCGGGTGGCCCCGGTGGCTGTCCGCGAAGTCGACGGCGACACCAGCACTGCTGCCGGTGCCGGTGGCGGCACCGGCGTTCTGGTTGTCCGATCTCCAGTTGCCGGGGTGGAAGTCACCGTGGACGAGGGTGAGCGGCAGGCCGCAGGCGGCCAGTTCGGTGACGAGATCCGGCAGGCGCGTGGCGAGGTCGCGGGCAGCGGCCAGCTCGGTGGCGGTCAGCTCTGCCCCGGCCGCACCGTCGAGCAGGCGGTCGAACTGGCCGATCAGGGCATGCGGAGTCCGGTCGGGCAGGTCCGCGGGCATCAGCTCGGGCTGCTCGGCCAGTGCCGCCTGCGCCCGCACGAGCCGACGGATCGTGGTCTCGATGTCCGTCCGCGACGGGTTCCAGCAGTCGCGGCCCGGCACATGTTCGAGCAGGATCCGTCCCGCGGGCACATCCGCGGCCACCACGGCGGGTACCAGCGACGGGTCGATCCGGGCGAACGCCGCGATCACGTCGGGCTCCCTGGCGGCGAACGGCGGTGTCGTCTTCAGCCAGACCAGCCCGGCAGCCGTCGGGATGCGGAACAGGCCGGAGAGGTTCCAGGTCCTGACCTGTTCGGCGGCGCCGACCGGCGGGCGCCCCTCGGCCCGCAACGCCGCGTCCGCCCAGCTCAGGGCGTCCTGAAGGCCCTCCCTGGTGGCCCAGGTCGCCCGGCCCGCCGCGGGCGCCACCAGACTGTCGTGGTCGATCGGCACCACGGTGAGGCGGCCGTCGGGCGGACGCCTGGAGGCTTCGACGTGGTAGGTGACGTGTCCGTCCCGTGCCCCTTCGCCGTTCTCGACATCGATGAGCCGCAGCACCGTCACCCGCACCCCGAGTTCGCGGCCGAGGCGGCGTACGACCGGGCCGACGTCCGCCCACCAGGGGCTGTCGGCCTCGAACGGCCCGAGACCGCCCAGACATTCGCCGCCCGTCGTCACCACCGCGCTGAACGTCCGCCCCGTCCTGCGTTCCACCCGCCCAATGTCACGACGGTGCGGCGTCAGGGCAAACGGTTTTCCGGAACGGTCGTTGACGGCGCGGTGCTGCCGCAGGCCTGAACAGGCAGGCCTGCGGCAGCGTCACGATGGACGGGTGTGTCGCCTGGTCACGCTGCCAGGCGCGACCCGCAGTAGTTGGGGTCGACCACCTCGAAGCTCCGCCCGCTGGCCGCGACCCGGACGAAGGCGTAGCACTCGCGAAGCTGCCCGAAGTCGGCCTCGAAATCGGTGGTGGGGACCAGTCCACCGGCGGTGTAGTCGTGAACCCCACGCAGCCCGTCGATGAAGCTCTTCCGCGTCGGGCACGGCCCCGCTTCCTGCAGGCCGCGGATGAACATGTCCGCGTTGATGTAGGCGGCGAGCGCGGTCGTCTGGTTCGGGTCGGTGGTCTCCGGCGCGTGCAGCGCCATGGCTTCGTGGTAGGCGTCCAGAGCGGGGCTGTCGAGCTCGAATGGCGTGAACGGCTCGAAGAAGGTGAGGCCAGCCAGGGACTGCCCATGCTGCTCCAGCAGCGCGGCATCGGGTGCCGTGGCCGCCAGCACCACCTTGAGCTGCACTCCGGCCTGACGGGCGGCGCTGATGACCTCGACGATGTCGGCGGCAGAACCACCGGTCACAACAGTGTCGATGTTCTCCGCGACCATCCGCTGCGCCAGGCGCGCAGCGCTCGTGACGCCCGGCAGGAACTCCACGACCGGGTTCGCCTCATCGACCTGGACACCCGTTGTGCGAAGGCTGACCACCAGCTGACTGTTCAGATCAGTCCCGGTCAACCTGGTGGTCGGCCCGATGACCAGCGCCCGCGTGCCGCCGTGCTCCTTCACGAACCGACCGAAGGTGTCGACCGACGAGCCCTTGGTGGTCAGGTAGCCGAAGGCGAACATGTTTCGGTAGGCGGTCCAGACCTCTTCCGCCGAGATTCCGATGATCGGAATGTTCTCGTCGGCGAGATATTTCGCGGCACCTGACGTCGACGCGCTGGACTCGAGGATCGCAAACGCGTCGTAGTTCTCCACAAGATCCCGGCTGACCGCCAGGTTCCGAGCGGGGCTTCCTTCGTCGTCACGCCACTGGGCGACTATCTGACGGCCGTTCACCCCACCCTTTTCGTTCTCGACCGCGAGACGCGCCTCGAAACCGGCACGCGACGGTGAGAACGCGGCTGACAGCACACCGCTATCGGTATAGACGACACCGACCCGCACCTCGCTGCCGGTGACTCCGGCGGCCACGCAGGAATCTTCGGCGACCGGCGCCTGCGGCGACCCGGAACAGGCGGCCAGCGTGACGACCAGCGATGACACGAGCACCACACCGCACAGGCGGCGAGCGCGGCCAACGACAGCGCCACGGGAACAGGCGGGTAAGCGTGTCGACACTCCCGGTAACACATCGCCCCCACAAGGTAATCAGCCAAAGGTTGACGGAGAAGCTCCGGCCGGCAACGAAACGGCGGTCTCGTCGTTGGACCGGGTACCCGAAGCAGCGATCTGAGACCGGGCACGATTCTGCCTGGTCATCGCGCGACGAGCCAGGACGAAAGCGGCAGATCGGGGCAGATCATGCTCCAGTCCTGCGACGACCGAGGCTCGGCGCGCCCCCGTACTGTCTGACGAAGGCGCTGAAGCCGCCGCCGGAGGTCTCCGTCGGCCCGGTGAGGAGTTTGCGGTGTTCCGTTCACCTCGTTCACGTCCGGCTGTCTCGCTCGCCCGACTGTTCACTTCCTCGCTCGCCACGCTCGCAGCCGCCGGCACGCTGTTGGCTGGCTGCGGGCCCGGCGATACCGACGGCGCTGCACCACCCGGGGCCGCTGCACCACCCGGGGCAGAGCCACACCGGTCAGGCGCACCCGGAGCAGGCACACCCGGGACGGACGCAAGCGGGACGACGTCCGATGCGCGGGATCTGCGGCAGGTGGCAACAGATCTCACCTCGCCCTGGGGGCTGGCCTTCCTCCCGGACGGCCGTGCCCTCGTCGCCACCCGGGACAGCGGGCGCATCCTGATCGTGCCCGCGGCGGGCGGAACGCCGACGGAGGTGACGACGCTGCCCGTGCGGCATCGCAGCGAGGGCGGTCTGCTCGGGCTCGCGGTCTCGCCACGGTTCGATCAGGACCACTGGGTCTACGCCTACTACACCTCGGCGGCGGACAACCGTGTCGTGCGCTTCCAGCTCGACGGCGACCGTGCGGGCGCACCCGAGAACGTGCTGACCGGGCTACGCGCCGCACCGAACCACAACGGCGGGCGGATCGCGTTCGGCCCGGACGGCCAGCTCTATGTGGCCGTCGGCGACGCCGGCGAGCCTGCCACGGCGCAGGACCCGACGAGCCCGAACGGAAAGATCCTGCGGATCACCGCCGACGGCGGGATACCCGCCGACAACCCGGACCCGTCGTCAGGCGTGTACAGCCTCGGCCACCGCAACGTGCAGGGCCTGGCCTGGGACTCGGCCGGGCGGCTGTGGGCATCCGAGTTCGGGCAGAACACGTTCGACGAGATCAACCTGATCCGGCCGGGCGGGAACTACGGCTGGCCGGTGGTGGAGGGCACCGGCGACGCGGCCGGCGGGCGCTACACCAACCCACAGGTCACCTGGTCGACCGACGAGGCGTCCCCCAGTGGCATCGCGATCCGGGACGACGTCCTCTATGTGGCCGCGCTGCGCGGTGAGCGCCTGTGGGTGATGGACCTGGCCGGCGGCCGCGTGGCCGGGGCGCCCCGGGCGCTGTTCACGGGCGAGCTCGGCCGCCTGCGCACCGTGGAGCCGGCGCCCGACGGCAGCCTGTGGCTGATCACATCGAACACCGACGGCCGCGGCACTCCCGGCGCGGGCGACGACCGGATCCTCGCTCTGCGTTGAGCCGCCCCGATCCGCTCAACGCGGAGCGGCTCGGGGCCAGCCGGGTACAGGACCGCCTGGATGCAGGGCCGCGCAGGCCAGCTGGGCTCAGCCTCGGATCGGCCCCACATCAGATCGGCCCAGCCTCGCTCAGGTCAGTGCCAGTCGCCTATCTGGACGTCACGCGGAGCCGGCGCCCCCTGCCCGGTCTCCACCAGGGACTTCAGGCTCATCAGGTACGAGCCCCACTTGGTGCTGCAGTGGTACATGAACTCCACCGGCTCCTTCCAGCCCTGATGCCGGAACAGGACGATCGTGTAGTCGCCGGACTGCTGCAGGTCCCAGTCGATCGTCGTCCCGACCCACTCCTCGGGTCCGTCGACCACTCGCCACACCACCCGCTCGGACGGCCGGGTTTCGACAACCTCCATGTCGAAGCCACCGGGCAGGAACCGGAACTCGAGCACACCGCCGACCTCGGCTGTGCCCTTCGTGTCGTCCGTCCACCAGCCGGCGAGACCCTCGACGGTCGTCAGCGCGTCGTACACCTTCTTCGGCTCCGTGGTCCGGACACCGATCCTGTGCAGAATGTCCACGATTCTTCGTGCTCCTCTTTCTGGTCAGCTTTGCTGTTGGTTCTGTGGCTTCTGTTGGTTCTGCTGGTTCTGCTGGGCACGTTGGATCGCCTCGGCGATCCTCTTGATCCGGCGCAGGCGGGCGTCCCAGGCCGACCCGACCGAGGCGAGCTGGGCGACCGCGCGGGCGAGCTGGGCGTCGTCCACTCGATAGCGCTTCTCCCGGCCCACCGGCGTCGCCTGGACGAGCCCGGCCCGGTCGAGGACGCCGAGATGCTTGGCCACGGCCTGGCGGGTGACCGGCAGATGTTGGCTCAGGGTGGTCGCTGTGCCGCCACCGTCGGCGAGCAGCAGGTCGAGCATGCGGCGCCGGGTCGGATCCCCGATGGCGGACCAGAGATCGTCGTCGATGGCCTCGGCCACCGCAGTGCTCACGGACGCACCCGCAGCGTCGCGACGTACGAGACGAGCCGCGGCAGGAAGTGGGCCCAGCCGCTGACGTGGTCGTTGTAGTGATGCTCGAGGACGGCGGCCTCCCAGCCCATCTCGCGGAAGCCGGTCTCGGTCATCCGCAGCAGCGTTCCGTCGCCGGACGGCGAAAGGTCGAACGTGACCAGCAGCGAGTTGCCCTCCGCCGCCGGCTCCCCGGCCGGATGCGTCCAGCGGAACGAGAACATCCGCGGCGGCCGGGCATCGATGACGGTGACCGGCACCACCGTCCCGCCGGCGTCGCGGTCGCCGAAGACGATCTCCCCCACGGCCCCGGGCACCGGCTCGAACCGAGCGTCGTCCGGCCACCACTCCTTCAGGTGCTCCGGACTGCTCACGACGTCGAAGACGATCTCCGGCGACGCCTCGATGAAGATCTCGCGCTCGATGGATCCGAACTCCATGCCAACCTCCAGCAACCTTTGGTTGCACGTCACCATAGGCGGCGGGGCGGCTTCATGCAACCATCAGTTGCGCTGTCGGCAAGTCCACGCGTCCAGCGCGGATACCGGCGGCCCACGGAGGCGGGGCGGGGGCGGGGCGACCCGCCGTAACAGACCGAGCGGTCACGCTGTCGCACGTCGATCCGGGCGAACGAGGCGCTTCCGCGGGTCTGAACAGGCAGGCCCGCGGAAGCGTCACGGCGGACGGCTACACCGCCGGGTCACCCAGACAGGCGGGTCCCGCAGTAGTTGGGGTCGATCACCTCGAAATGCTTCGCGTCGGCCGCGACCCGGACGAATGCGTAACACGCGCGAAGCTGCCCGAAGTCGGCTTCGAAGTCGGTGGTGGGGACCAGGCCACCTGCCGTGTAGTCGTGTACCTGGCGCAGCCGATCGATGAAGCCCTGCCTGGTCGGGCACGGCCCGGCCTCCTGCAGGCCACGGATCAGCATGTCCGCGTTGATGTAGGCGGCAAGTGCGACCGTCTGGTTGGGATCGGAAATCTCCGGCGCGTGCCGTGCCATCGCCTTGTGGTAGGCGTCCAGCCCGGGGTTTTCGGACTCGAACGGCGTGAACGGCTCGAAGAAGACCAGGCCAGCCAGTACCTGCCCGTACTGCTCCAGGAGCGCTGCGTCGGGGGCCGTGGCAGTCAACACCACCTTCAGCCGCACACCGGCATTGCGAGCGGCACTGACGACCTCGGCGATGTCGGCGGCAGCACCGCCGGACACCACCGTGTCGATCTTCTGGTCGACCATCCGCTGTGCCAGGCGCGCGGCGCTCGTCACCCCCGGCAGGAACTCCACGACCGGGTTCGCCTCGTCGATCTGGACACCCGTTCCGCGAAGGCTCTTCACCATATGGCTGTTCAGGTCAGAGCCGGTCAGCCTGGTGGACGTCCCGATGACCATGGCCCGCGTGCCACCGTGTTCCTTCACGAACCGACCGAAGGTGTCCACGGGCAGGCCTTTGCTCGCCAGGTAGGCGAAGGCGAACATGTTCCGGTAGGACGACCAGACCTCTTCCGCCGAGATGCCGATGACCGGAATCTTCTCGTCGGCGAGGTACTTCGCGGCGCCGGAAGTCGTCGCGCTGGACTGGAGGATCGCGAACGCGCCGTAGTTCGCCACGAGATCCCGGCTGACCGCCAGGTTCCCCGCGGTGCTCCCCCCGTCGTCACGCGGCTGGTAGACGATCCGGCGGCCGTTCACCCCACCTTTTTCGTTCTCGACCGCAAGGCGTGCTTCAAATCCGGCACGCGCCGGGGCGAAGGGAGCCGACAACGCACCGCTGTCCGTGTACACAACACCGACCCGCACTTCACTGTCAGTGACTCCTGGTGATGCGCAGGAACTCGCGTCGACCTGACCCCGAGGCTGCCCGGTACAGGCGGCGAGGGCTACGAGCAGCACGGACACGACGGCGGCGCCACCTATGCGGCGCACACGACTCACGACAGCTCCGCGGGAACAGTCGATAGGTACGCCGATACCCCTGTCAGCACCTTGTCCCCCCGCAAAAGTAACCAACGGGCAATACGAGCCCGCCGAACAGACAGATACGGAGACCCGACCTCCGGATAGGGGGCTGGAACCAGCGCCCCACAGCGAGACCGGATCACGCCCGGCTATCTAACAACAAAACCGACCAGGACGATTCGTCGGGCTGCCATCGGCCGGGCGCAAGGCCGGTCGACTCTCTCCTCGAGCGGCTCAGTGCCAGTCGCCGATCTGGACGTCGCGGAGCCGGCACACCCTCGCCGGTCTCCACCAGGGTCCCGACCAGAATGTCCATTATCGTCGCAATTCTCCTTATGGCCAGACACACGGCACGCGGACAGCAGCCCGGCGATCCCCATGGGCCACGGCAGGGAGCTCGGCCCATGCCGACGAAAGCCAGGACCCGGCGACCGCCGGGCGAAATGGCTGCCTCGCCGGCGGCATCTGAGCAGAATGCTGGGACATGACATCCACCAGACAGCTTTTTCTGGACGTCGCGACATCAGCCGCCGCGCTGCTGCGCGCTCCTGCCGTCGCCACTCGCTGGAATGCGGACAGCGCCCTGCCGAAGTTCACCGTCAGCGGGCTGGCCGGTCATCTCGCCTGGCAGGTCACCATTGTTTCTCGGCTGCTCGCCGACCATGAGCCCGAGGTGAAGCCCACCAGCCTCCTCGAGCACTACACCCAGGCGGTATGGATTGGCGCTTCCCTCGACGACGATCTCAACGTGGGCATCCGCCAGATCGGGGAGGCGACGGCCGCGGGCGGCCCGGACGAGCTCGCAGCTCGCGTCGAGGCAGCCATCGAGGAACTGAACGGCCTGCTGCCGGCCGAGCCTGCCGGCCGGATCGTGCGCATGGCGTCGTTCGTACTGTCCCTTGACGACTTCCTGACCACCCGAATCCTGGAGATCGCCGTGCACTCTGACGATCTGGCCGTCAGCGTGGGCGTGCCGACGCCGGAGCTGCCGGCAGCTGCCACCGACGCGGTCCTGGTGCTGCTGACCCGCCTCGCGGCCCACCGGCACGGGCCCACCGCGGTCCTGCGCGCGCTCAGCCGCCCCGAGCGTGCCCCGGCGACGATCGCGGGAATCTGACATTCCACATTCCAGGTCGAGAGGGACAAAAAGCGCGCCGACTGCCTTTGGTGAACCGCAAGAAAGCAGGATTTTGGTCGTCGGAACGACCAAAATCCTTCGCTCTTGCGACTCGCCAAACCGGGCCGCCGGGCCACCGGGCGCGCGGGCGCGCGGAGTCACCGCCACAACCGAGTGGAGCCGCGCATCAGGGCACGTCGTCGTAACCCTCGCGGAGGGCGAACCGGGTCAGCTCGACCCGGTTGCGGAGCTGAAGCTTCGCAAGCACGTTGTGGACGTGGTTCTGCACCGTCCGATGCGACACGCCCAGCTGGCGGGCCGCGTCCCGGGCGGACAGGCCCTTCGCGACCAGCCTGAGCACCTCGACCTCCCGCGCGGTGAGGCGCGGTTCGGCAGCCGAGCCCGTGCCCGCAGCCGAGCCCGGCTCCCGGGACGCCCGGGACGCCTCGCCGAGGACGAGCGCGGCCAGCCCCGCGGTGAAGACGGCGGTCCCTCGCGCGGTGCGGCGAACCGCGTCGACGAGCTCCTCAGGACGGGCTGACTTGAGCAGGTACCCGGATGCCCCGGCCTTGACGGCGTCCAGCACGTCGGCCTGTTCCCCGGAGGCGGACACGACGAGCACCGACACCGGCGCTCCGGTCAGGGCGTTCGGGGCCTCCGTCGTGCCGACCAGGGCGCGGATCACCTCGACGCCAGGACCGTCCGGCAGCCCCAGGTCCAGGACGAGGACCTCGGGCCGGGTCGCCGCCAGGACGCGCAGCGCCTGCGCGACGGAGCCCGCCGTGCCCACCACCGAGAAGCCGGCTTCGGTGAGATCCCGGCTCAACGCCTCCCGCCACAGCGGGTGATCGTCGACGACGACCACCCGGCCGCCCACGCCAGCCCGGTCGGCGCCGGTTCCATCGCGGGTACCCGTGCCGGCATCACCGTGGGACACGCAGCTCGACCTCCGTCCCCTCACCGGGGCGCCCGGTGACGGCGACGTCGCCGCCGAGCTCACGGATCCGCCCGCGGACGGACACCGCGAGCCCGAGCCGGCCCTGCGCGGCGGCCTGCTCGGCCCGCCCGGGCTCGATGCCGATCCCGTCATCGCGAACGGTCACGACAACCGAACCGCCGTCGTCCTCAAGCAGGATCCACGCCGACGCCCCGGGGCCGGCGTGCATGGCCACATTGTCCAGCACAGCACGGACGGCCGCGACGATCTCGTCCGCATGCCTCCTCGGCAGAGGCACCGGCACGCCCGGAGTCGAGACCGTCACCTGCAGCGGCAGGTCACCGCCCGCGCCCGCGGCCATCGCCGGCTGCCTCCGGGTGATCGCCATCAACAGGCCCCCGAGATCCGCCTCGGCGGGATCGGGCCGCGAGGATCCGCCCCTGCCGCCTGGCAGGCCTGCCAGGCCTGCCAGGACCGCCCGGACCGCCCGCCTCCCAGCGCCCTCTGGACCTTCCGGATCTTCTGGATCGACCCGCACGGCCGCGCCCGGCGACCGCAGCAGGTCACGCAGCGCTGTCTCCTGATCGGCGGCCAGCCTGGCGACGTCGGCGGCGGGCAGGCCTCGCTCGGCCTCACGGGCGATCAGGGAGAGGACCTGCAGCACTCCGTCGTGGACGTCGCGGGCGAGCCGCTCCCGCTCGGCGTCCCCGGCCCGCGCGGCCAGCAGGCGCGCCAGGGCCGACTCGGCGCGGAACGCGGTCTGGCTGAGGTAGCCGACAACGGCTCCCGAGACCACGAAGAGAACCGCCGGACGTATCGAGGCCTGGCTCACCGAGCCGGTCGCGACGAAGGACGCCACGGCCAGGACCACACCGCCGGCGACGCCTCCCACGGTTCCACCGACGAGCGCGGCGCTGAACACACCACTCGCCGTCCACAGGGCGGGAAGGACATCCCGGGACCCGGCCGGGCTCACCGCGCCGGCGGCCAGCAGGACCGCGACGCACACCACGACATCCGCCGCGACCAGGTAGTCGCGCAGCCGAGGCCACCGGCGGTCGGCCGCGGGCGCGAACAACGACATGACCAACGACCAGAGGGTCACCGCGACGAACCAGAGCAGACCGGGGACCGCGGACGTGCCCTGCCCGAGGTCACGCCCGACCGTCACGACCGCGTAGCACGTCGCCACCAGGCGGAAGACCGCGAGTGAACGCCACAGCGCGCCGCGCACACCGTTCGGCCCACGGAGGCGGGCCGAACCCGGTGGCCTGCGCACCGAACAAGTCTCGCAGACAGTGACTGATCCCGCTTTCCACCAGGAGTTGGCATGGATCACCCTGGCCGGTCAGCCGCGGGCCGTCGGTGCCGTCAGGGCCAGGGCCGTCAGGGAAAGGGCCGTCAGGGAAAGGGCCATCAGGGAAAGATGAGTACGGATACTCAGGCCGGGTGGGGCGGCCGGGCCGACACTGTGCTCATGACCACCGCCAAGGCCCCCGTACCCCGGACGACGACCGCTTTCATGGTCCAGGCCACGCTTTCCTTCAGCATCTCGGTGATCGCGGTCCTCTATGCGATCGCGCATCTTCCGGGCGATGCCTGGATGCGTGGTTTCCTTCTGCTCGGCACGCTGTACATCGTCACCTCGACGTTCACGCTCTCGAAGTGCGTCCGTGACCACCAGGAGGCCTCCGCCGTCATCAGCCGGGTCGACCAGGCGCGGCTGGAGCGGCTCATGGCCGAGTACGACCCCTTCAAACAGCAGTTGACGCCCTGACCACCACGCCGGTGGTCAGCCGGCCGGCAGGTCGCGGCGCCGCAGCCCCGCGAGGCCGGCCACCACGAGCAGGGCGGCGAGAACGGTGAGCAGCGACAGCGGCAGGACGGGCACCGATCCACCGACCGAACGGCTGGTGTGGGTGAACGGTGAGACGTCCAGCAGCCAGTGGCTCGCCCCCGCCGCGGTGCCGAACAGGCCGATCAGCAGGCAGCCGGCCCATGCCGCCCAGCTCACCGCCCACAGCCGGGGGAACACGCCGAACAGCATCACCGCGATCGCCGCGAGCACCGCGACGGCGGGCAGCTGCGGCGCCGCGAGCCGCACCAGGTGCGACAGCGAACCACCGACACCGACACCGGCGCCGTCATCGCCCCCGCCGCCATCGCCACCACCACCGCTCAGCCCGTGGACCAGCCCCGTGACGATGCTGGCGGTGAACAGTGCCGCGGTCGGGCCCAGCGCGGCGAACACCAGGTGGGACGCCGCCCACCGCAGCCGGCCGGCAGCCGTGGCCAGCACGGGCTCCGCCCGGCCGGCGATCTCCTCGGCCCGCAGTCGCAGCACGGCCTGGATCGCGTAGCCCGCGACGAGCATCGCCGTGATCGACATCACGGATGCGAAGTAGGCGTCGATGATCCCGGACCGGCCGCCCAGCCGGGTGAAGACGTCCCGCAGCCCCGGGTTGTCCCCCACCAGATCCCCGACGCTGCCGGCGACACCGCCGAACACCAGGCCGAGCAGGGCGGAGCCGGCGACCCAGCAGACAAGCAGCCCCCGGTGCAGCCGCCAGGCGAGGGCAAGCGGCGAACGCAACGACGGCGACGCCTGCGCCGGCCCCGGACGATCCGGGAACACACCGGCCCCGAGGTCGCGCCGCGTGGACAGCGCGACAGCCACCCCGACGAGAACGATCACCATCCCGACGGCGGGTACGCACACCCACCAGTGCCGCGCGCCGAACGGGTAGCTCCGCTGAAGAAGACCGATCGGCGACAGCCAGGAAAGCCAGGCCCACCCCGCCAAACCGGCACCATCGCCACCGAGGCCGCCGCCGACGCCACCACCGCCACCTACGCCACCGCCGTCGCCGACGACACGCATCGCGTAGGCCGCGGCCACGACCGCGCACGCGATCCCGCGAGCACTGCCGGCACCCGTGGTGACCTGCGCGGCGACCGCCCCGACCGCCGCGAAGACCCAGCCGCCGAGGGCCAGCGTGAGCCCGAAGGCCAGCGATCCGCCCGTGGGCAGGCCACGGCCGGACAGGCTGACCGTGACGATCACGGCGAGGACGAGGTTGGCGGCGAGCAGGACAGCCAGCGCCGCGGCGAGGCCGGAGTGCCGGCCGACCGCGGTCGCGCCGACCAGTTCCCGGCGCCCGGCCTCCTCCTCGGCCCGGGTGTGCCGGATGACGACCAGTGCGCTGATCAGACCGATGACAACCGGCAGGAATCCGGCCCGCCAACACACCAGCTCACCGAGGCTGGAGCCACGCAGCGGACCGTACAGCGCGATGAGGGCTCCGTTTCGCGCACTCGTCGCGGCGAACTGCTGCCGCTCGGCGGCCGTCGGATAGAGGCCCGCGAAGGATGCCGCCAGGGCGGCCGGCAGGATGCCGAGGACGAACACCCAGCACGGCAGCAGCACCCGGTCACGGCGCAGGATCAGCCGGATCTGCGTTCCGGTGCCGGTCAGGTGGCTCATGGCCGCGTGCCTGAACGGTCCTGCGTACCTGAACGGTCCTGCGCGCCCGCGCGGTCGTAGTGCCGCAGGAACAGCTCCTCGAGGGTTGGTGGCTGGCTGACCAGACCGCGCACGCCGGCGGCGGTGAGCCGCAGCAACGCCGCGTTGAGGGCGTCGCCGTCCGCCTCGAAGCTGACCCGGTTCCCGGCCACGTCCACGTTGTGAAGGCCGGGGACGCCGCGCAGACCACCGAGAACGTCAAGGGCGTCCGCCGGGGCGGCGAGCTCGGCGCGGACGGACGTGCGGGTCAGGTGGCGCAGCTCGGCGAGGGTGCCGGTCTCGACCGAGCGACCGTCCCGGATGATCGTGACGCGGTCGCACAGCGCCTCCACCTCAGCCAGGATGTGGCTCGACAGCAGGACGGTGCGCCCGTCACGCCGCTGCTCCTCCCGGATCAGCTCGCGGAACGTCTCCTCCATCAGCGGATCGAGGCCCGAGGTCGGCTCGTCCAGCATGAGCAGCTCGACGTCCGAGGCGAAGGCGGCGACCAGCGCGACCTTCTGCCGGTTCCCCTTCGAGTAGGAGCGGCCCTTCTTGCGCGGGTCCAGATCGAAGCGTTCGAGCAGGTCCGCCCGCCGCCGTGGATCGAGCCCGCCGCGCAGCCGCCCGAGGAGGTCGATCGCCTCGCCACCGGACAGGTTCGGCCACAGCGTGACGTCGCCGGGCACATACGCCAGCCGGCGGTGCAGCGCGGTCGCATCCCGCCACGCGTCCCCGCCGAGCAGGCGCACCGTGCCCGCGTCGGCCCGGACCAGGCCGAGCACGATACGCAGCGTCGTGCTCTTGCCGGCACCGTTGGGGCCGAGGAAGCCGTGCACCTCACCGGTGCGCACGGTCAGGTCCAGGCCGTCGAGGGCACGGGTGCGACCGAAGGCCTTGACCAGCTGCTCCACCTCGATCGCCGCGGTCACTGCCGGCGCTCCCCGTCCTGCGCCCGCGACGGCTCCCCGTCCCGGGCACACAGCGGCTGCTCATCCGGGGCACCCACCGGCTCCTCGCCGCGCGCAGGCTCCGGCTCCTCGCCGCGCGCACGTGCCGGCCGGCGGGCCTGGATCTCGTCGTACGCCGCCCGCGCCTGGGCGGCCTGCTCCGCGCTGAGCAACGAACGTGAGTGGATGTCGACGACCGCCCGGCCGAGCCGCACCTGCCCGTCGACGTCGAGCATGTCGGTTCCGAGTGCCCGCGAGACGTGGTCGTGCAGGATGAGCAGGCCGGTCTGCATCGCGACCAGCGCGGCCGCGAAGGCCCGCGGGTCGTCGTCGTCATCGGGCCCGGGCCCGGCCAGCCGGCCGGTCGCGATCCACCGCTCCGTCTCGGCGACCATGGCGTCGAACAGGCCGGCGGCTGCCGCGGAGCCGTCGACCATCGACCGGGCCACGTAGCGCTGGAGCAGCAGCAGGGTGGGATGGACGGCGACCATGAACGTCGGATCGGCCAGCCGGCCGGCCACGACCGCCTCCTCCTTGATGGCCATCGCCCGTTCCAGCGCATAGGTGTCGCAGGCTTCGCGCAGCGCCTCCTTCGCTCCGAAGTGGTGGCGCACCAGGCCTGACGACACCCCGGCCGCCTCGGCGACACCTCGGATGGTCGTGGCCTCGAAGCCCTGTTCGGCGAACAGGCGCAGGGCCGCGTCCCGGATGCGCGCCCTGGCCGTCAGGTCCTCGAACGCCGGACCCGCCCGGCCGTGGACGTCGTCACCGCCAGCATCACCATCGGTAGCTCGTGTGATCGCCACTTTCCGCTCGGCCATGGCGCTTCAACCACCTCTCCCGCATCCATCACTCCTGCGGCCAGGCTGTCGCTATACGCATGAGCAGCTTACTACACAAGTGTGTAGCCGACCGAGCCAAGGGCGGTCCGCACCGCTCGGCGCCTGTCACCAGGGCACGACTCCGGCGTCCTCGAAGAAGCCGCCGGACGGGCCATCGGCGGGGACGGTCGCGAGCCGGATCGCGATCGCCGCGCCCTGCTCGGGGGTGCGGATGCCGCGGAAGCCGTTGAGGTCGGTCGCGGTGTAGCCGGGGCAGACCGCGTTGATCAGGATGTTGGTGTCCCGCAGCTCCTTGGCGTACTGGACGGTGACGGCGTTGAGAAACGTCTTCGACGGCGAGTACGCGGCGGAGATCGGGCCGGTCATGCTCACGTCGGCGGATTCGCTCTGCCGGGTGATGGATCCGACGCCGCTGGACATGTTCACGATCCGCGGCGACGCCGAGCGGCGCAGCAGCGGCAGCATCGCGTTGGTGACGCGGATGACTCCGATCACGTTCGTCTCCACGACGGCCCGCACGACCGCGGGGTCGACCATGGTGGGCTGCTGCGGCATTCCGCCGGTCACCCCGGCGTTGTTCACGAGGACGTCGAGGCGGCCGGCGCGTTCCTCGACGAGTGCCGCCGCGGCGGCGACGCTCCCGTCGTCGGCCACGTCGAGCGGCACGCCGAAGACGTCGAAGCCGGCCGCGCGCAGCTTCTCCACGGCTGCCTCCCTGCGCCCGGTGTCCCGGGCGCCGACGCCGACGCTCCAGCCGAGCGCGCCCAGACCGGCCGCGATCTCGTACCCGATGCCCTTGTTCGCGCCGGTGACCAGCGCAGTCGTCCGTCCGGGCTGCTCGTTCCGTTCGTTGCGTTCGCTCATGGGTCGATCCTCGGGGCGCGTCGGCGGGACCTCCAACACCGTCTGGGTGGGCAGCGATACCTCAGCGGCATCGATCCGGCAATCGGTGGCGGTACCGTCAGCTCATGGAGACGCGGGAGCTGCGTTACTTCATCGCCCTCGCCGAGGAGCTGCATTTCGGGCGGGCCGCGCAACGCCTCGGGATCACGCAGCCGCCGCTGTCACGGGCGATCAGCCAGCTGGAGCGCCGACTCGGGGTGACGCTCTTGGAACGCAGCAGCCGCAGTGTCACGCTGACCGAGGCCGGGGCGGTGCTGCTGCGGGAGGGCCGGGCCGCCCTCGACGCGGTCGACGCCGCGGACCGCCGGACCCGCCGCGCCGCGCTCGCCGGAACAGGCGAGGCCGACCTGGTGCTCGTCACGAAGGCCGGCGCGTCCGGTGAGCTGCTGGCGAAGCTGCTCGACGCGTACGCCGCCGAACCAGGCGCGGCCACCGTCGACGTGATCCTCTGCGGGATCGCCGAGCAGGAACGACTGCTTCGCGACGGGCGGGCCGACGTGGCGCTGCTGCACCGGCCGTACGACTCGACGGTCGGGTTCGACACCGAGGAACTGTGCACCGAAGGTCAGGTCGCGCTCCTGCCCTCCGGGCATTTCCTCACCGGCCGGGCCAACCTGCGGATGGCCGACGTCGCCGCGCTGCCCGGCCTGCCGATGCCCCGCTGGCCGGGCCGTAACGGCACCTACCCCGACGGCCCCGGCCCGCAGGTTCGGGACCACACGCAGCTGTACCAGCTGATCGCGCTCGGCCGGACCTGCACCGTCCTGCCGGAGTCCTGCCGCGTCAGCCTTCGCCCCGACATCACCGCCGTCCCCGTGCTGGACGCACCGCCGGTGACGACGGTGATCGCGTGGCCGCCGCACAGCCGCTCCCGAGCCCTCGCCGGACTGGTCCGCGCCGCCACCCGTCTCTGACCACCGCACCACCCACACCTGGGGAACAGCCCGGACATCCGGCGCCCCGTCACCCGTCCCGTCCCGTCCCGGCTCGCTCGCCCGCCCCGGGCCGGGCGAGGGCAGCGGCTACGGCGTGTTGGGGACCTCCGTGAACTCGACCATCAACGTCGTGGGCACGAAGTCGTCGTCGCCCAGGTACTCGATGAAGATGGCGTTCGCACGGGGCGCGGTGAACGGAGCCGTGCCCGACCATGACGGGTCGATCTCGAGCGTCGCACGCCCGTTCGCGTCGAGCGTCGCCTCGAACGAGGGCAGGCCGAAGTTCTCCCTGTTGCGCACCTTGCCGGACGGAGTCCCCGATACCCCGGGAAGGCCCTTCACCTCGATATCCACGGAGTACGACTCCGCCCAGACGACAGTTCCACCGGGAATCGACGCGATGATCTGCGCATTCGCGATGTTCGCCGCCATCGTGCGCCGGTCCGGCCGGTAGGTCGCGTCGCCGCTGTAGTCGAGCGTCAGGGTGTGATAGCCGGGAGCGAGAGTGATGTCGAGGCCGCCCATGGAGTACGGATCCATGTCGCCGTGCTTGATGGTCACCGTCCCGAGGAGAGCGCTCCCCTCGTACACCTTGATGGTTCCGGTCGGCCAGGGAGTGCCGGCGCCCGGGACGGTGGCCACACCGACATCGATCCCACCCTGACGCACGTTGCCTGCGGCCTGCACGGCGATCCGCGTGTCAGCCGCGGACGGCGACGCGCTCGGCTGGCTGGTCGTCGGCGCGGGCGTCGTGGGTGTCGTGGGCACCGGCGTCGACGTCGGGCCACCGGCGGTCGGCGTCGCGCCGCGCGTCGGGCTCGGCGCGGGCGTGGTCGTCGTGGGTGTCGGCGCCGCGGTGACGGTCGGCCCACCGCCACCCGGGCCAGAAGCGGTCGGCTCACAGCCCGCGACAAGAAAACCACAGGTCACAGTTGCGGCGAGGACAAGCAATGACGGCCCGCCGGACATCGAGCGGGTAAGCAGCCGAAAGCCCATACACACCTCCAGGGTCAACGGGAGGCGCGCGGCCGGGCTCCGAGCTTGGGCCCGCATGCCTTGCACGTCCCTGGAACAGAAACCGTTCCAAACTGCATGAGAAGCACACAGACTAGAAGCGTGGCGTAGACCCTGCGCGCCTGGCTACCGACGACGTAGCGATCCCGGATCCCGGGCTGACTGCGCCGGGGATCCGGGATCCGTCGAACTCGAAGCGGACCGGTACCGGTTGACGGGGCCCGACGGGTCCGTCAACCGGTGGCTGGCGTCCTAACAGCACTGCCCTGACTAACGGCGCTGTTTTGACTAACGGCACTGTCCTGGCTAACGGCACTGTCCTGACCGGACGCCGTTGACGGTGTTGCCCTGCTCCCGCACGGTGGGGATGTTTCCGGTGCAGCTCAGCCCGCCGCCGATACGGTTCGCGGTGATGGCGGGGACCGGGTCGCCGGGGTCCGGTCCGTCACCGCTGTTGTCCCTGACCGTGAGTGGCCCGCTGATCGTGGTGCCACTGACCGACAGTCCGCCGGTGTTGGCGCTCACGGTGACGGTGCCGTTGATGGTGTTGCCCGCGCAGGGCAGGTAGTCCGAGCCGATCAGGACGAGCCCGGTACCGCTCTGCACCGTGACGGAACCGCTCACCGAGGACTGGCACAGCGTGAACGCAGCAGCCTGGTTGACCGAGAGCGCCCCGGCGATCTCGCCGCCGGTCACGGCGAGCGCGCCGCCGGGGTTTACCGTCACCGGGCCCTTCTGCTGGCCGCCGGGCCCGATGCACAGGGACTGGTCGGCCGCCACGGTGATGGCGGCCTTGTGCACGGCGGTGATGCAGGGCTGGCTGAAGCCGACCGTGATCGTGGTCGGTGCCGTGGTGGTGCTGGGCTTGAAGGTCGGGCCCCCGCTGTAGCGGGCCGTGATCTGGTGGGTACCGGGCTGCAGGCTGGTGGTGCGCAGGACGGCCTGCCCCGCGGTCACCGGAACGACCGCCAGGAGGGTCTCCCCGTCGGAGAAGCTGACCGCACCGGTGGGGCTGCCGGCATCAGACACGGCCGGCCGTACCGAGGCCGTCAGCTCGACGGCCCGGCCGAACAGGGGACTCGGGGTGCTCGCCGCCAGTGACGTCGCCGACTCGTGATCGAAGTCGGCACACAACGCGAATCCGAGCGCGGGTGCGTCACCTGTCCCGCTCGAGCCGCCGGCCGCGATGACCGCACTCCAGGAGGCGGGGTTCGTGGCACCGTTGACGGCGGGATCACCCAGTGCGTCGCTGGGATAGCTCCCGCGCAGATGGGTGCCGCCGGTCACCGGCCCCGAGGTCGGGCCCTGCAGCAGATGCACACCGCCCCCGATGAGGGTGCGGCCGGTCGGGCAGGTCGCAGTGGTGATCGCGTAGCTGCTGCCCTCCTGGGGGCCGAGCCGCTCCGTCCGGACCACCTGGACGTCCATCTCACCGGGCTCGGCGCACACCGCGTACGCGAAGGTCTGCGGGGGCACGTCGAACCGCCCGTTGGCAACGCCCATACCGGTCCAGTACCGGGGGTTCAACGCCCCGTTCGGGAGCGGGTTCCCCTGGGCGTCGCTGGGGAAGCTACCCACCGCCTTCAGGGTGGCCGCTTCCGGCGGCAGCGTGTGCGAGCCACCACCCACCACGACGGTTCCCTCCGGACACGCGGCGGTGACCAGGACGTTTCCCGCTCTGAGCGGGCCGGGGACGGAGGCGACCGAGACCACCCGGTGGTTGAGCTGCGTTCCCTGCGCGCACACCGCGAAGCTTGTGATCTTGTCGCCCTCTTCGGCCTGCCCACCGAAGTTGCCCACGGCCGCCCAGAACTGCGGGTTCTGCGCGCCGGTCGTGCTCATGGTCCCGCTCACGTCGCTGGGGAAGGACCCCTTCGCGCGCAGGCCGTTGATCGGGGGGACGGGGTCGGTGGCATCGACCTTGCTGCCCCACAGCCCCCCGCTGACCAGCACGCTGCCTTCCGGGCACGCGGTCACCGCGGTCGCGAACGCCGACGACGCCGGCGGTACGGGAAGGTCGGTGGTGGCCACGTGGATCACCGGCTCCCGCGGGTCCGGCGGTTCCTGCGGGTCCTGCGGATCGGTCGGACCCGGACTGGGATCACTGTTGTCCTTGACCGTAAGTAGGCCGTTCGTCGTGTTCCCGATCACCTGTACGCCGCCGGTGTTGCCGGTCACAGTCAGGCTGCCCTTGATCGTGTTGCCCGCGCAGGGCAGATGGTCCGAACCGATCAGGACGAGACCGGTGCTGCCCTGCACCGTGACAGGACCGCCCACCGTGGACTGGCACAGCGTGAACGCGGAGGCGCCGCTGCTGGAAACCGTCCCGGCGATCTCGCCACCGGTCACCGCCAGCGCGCCGCCCGGTTCGACGTTCATCGGGCCCTTCTGCAGGCCACCGGGACCGATACACAGAGCCTGCTCAGGCCGCACCGTCATCGCGCTCTTGTGCACCGTGGTCAGGCACGGCTCACTGAAACCGACCGTGATCGTCGTCGGTGCCGTGGAGCTGGGGTGGAAGGTCGGGCCTCCGCTGTAGCTCGCCGTGATCGAATGGGTTCCGGGCTGCAGGCTGGGAGTACGGAGAACGGCCTTTCCCCCGGCGTTCAGGGGAACGGTCGCCAGCGGCATCGTCTCGTCGGAGAAGGTGACGGTTCCGGTCGGGGTGCCGACATCGCGCAGCGTCGGCAGCACGGAGGCCGTCAGTTCGACCGGCCGGCCGAACAGCGGGCTCGTGGTGTTCGTCGCCAGCGACGTCGTCGTGTCGTGGTCGAAGTCGCCACACAGCGCGAACGTGCTCGCGACCTGATCGCCCGTCCCGCCGGAAGCACCGGCGACGATGGTGGAACTCCACGACGACGGACCGGTCGACCCGTTGCCGGCGGGGACGCCCGCCTGGTCGCTGGGATAGCTGCCGCGCAGGTACGCGTCAGGCGCGTACGCCCCACCCGCGCCTCTGCTCAGATGCTGCCCTCCGCCCAGCAGAGCGAGATCCGCCGGGCAGCTGGCCGTGTAGGTCACCTGGCCGTTGCCGGCCGGCGGGCCCAGGCCGTCCTTGCGAACCACCCTGACATCCATGTCGGCGGGCTTGGCGCACATGACGCTCGCGATGGTCCGCGTGGTCGTCGGGGCCGCCCCGCTGCCGACCACCACCGCCGTCCAGTACCGAGGGTCCGCCGCCCCGTCCGGGAGCGGATTCCCCTGGGCGTCGCTGGGAAAACTGCTGACCGTCGTCATGCCGGCAAGCGACCCGCCTGACGCCATCAGCCCGCCGCCGCCCACCGCCACTGTTCCGCCGGGGCACGGGGCCGTCACCTGGACGGCGCCCGCCTGGGTCGGGCCGACCGCGAGGCGTGCGACGACCGACAGCTGGCCGAGCAGCCTCGCCTCCTCCACACACACCGCGAAACCGGAGACCTTGCCACCGTCCCCGGGCGGACCGGTGACATCGCCGACGGCCGCCCAGTACTCGGGAATCTCCCCGGTGCTGTCCTCGATCCGGGTCCCGTTCGCGTGGCTGGGGAAGGTCGCCTTCGCGCGCAGCCCGCTGGCGGCGGTGACATCGGTTCCGCTGGCCAGCGCACCTCCGCTGAGCAGCCGGCTGCCCGCCGGGCACGAGGTCACCGCGGTCGCGGAAGCCGACGGTGTGGCCGGGACGGTGAGCTCGGCGGAGGCGACCCGGATCACCGGTTCCCGCAGTTCCTGCGGTTCAGCCGCCGCGGCCACGACAGGCGCTATGACGGTGGGCGCCACCGCGGCGACAGCCACCACGAGAGCGGACAGGGCGACGGCCACTCCCCGCGATCGCCCAGATCCCACCGACCGTCTACCTCGAGCCCTGCCCCAGTCCCTGCGTCGCATCGCGCGAGCCCCCCTGACGTCAACTGGTCGGTACACAGGCGCAGCAAGTCCCCGTACCCGACGTTGCTTGCGGCCCAGCCGATCGATGGCGCGGCACCGCAGACGCCGGCGACCACACCGGTCACGGACCGTCATCCGTCTCGGCGAGCAGCACGGTACTACTTGTAGAACCGCAAAAACAACAACTTCCGACGAAATAATCCTCATATGCGGAAGCAGGAGATCGGTGGCAGTGCTCCGCGGATCCAGCACATCGGGCAGCTCGACAGGCGGGGCGATCCACCCAACGCCGCCCCACCTGTCGAGATCATCTTGTCGCTCTGTGTTACGAACGTGCCGCGCTGTGCGTGTCGATCAGTTGCCGGTCAGGCACAGCGCCCAGACGTGGGATGTGGTGGCACCTGTCGAGCCGCTTCCGCCGGTGTGCGTGAGGGACGTCCAGTGCGCCGGCGAGGTGGTGAGCGGATTCCCGCTGCTGTCGCTGGGGTAGCTGCCGTTCAGGTGGTCGCCCTGGGTTCCGGGTGCGGTGAAGTCGGAGGTGGTGATGTCACCGCCGCTGATACCGGCGCCGCCGCTGATCAGCGTTCCGTCTTCTTCGCCGCATCCGACCGTGGTCTCGTGCAGGTCGGTGTTGCTGGTGGGACCACTCGAGTCGTCGTATCGCACGGTGACAGTGACGCCGCTGACGTCGATTTCATCCCCACTGCAGATCGCATACGCGTACGTGACGTTGCTGGAGCTCGTGCTCATACCGCCGTACGAGCCGCCCGCGGCCCAGGAATCCGGGTTGGTCTCCCCGTCGGCGGCGGCGATGGCGCCGTTGTCGTGAGTACCGAGGCCTGTGCCGTCCAGGAAGGTGGGGTAGCTGACGATTGGCTTGAGGGGCCCCACGGTGCCCGGGAGAGTTCGCGCGCCGCCGCCCAGCAGACGGGTGCCCTCGGGGCAGGTCGCCACCGCCAGGTCGATTGTTCCCGGGGCGGTCGGCCCCGCGACGTGGTCCATCACGATCTGGGTACCCGTGATCGTGCCACCCGGATCCAGGCACATCGCATACGGAGTCGACCCGAAGGCGGCATCGAAACCGCCTCCCGAACCACCCGTGGCACCGACCGCTCGCGCCTGGGTCGCATTGGTGCCGACGACCCCGTCCGAGTAGGAGTTCGGGAGGGTGTACTCACTGGTCCCGTTGAAGGGGACGATTCCCTTGACGTGCAGATTGCTCTGCGCTGCCGCGGTACCGATGGTCTGGAGAATGCCGACTCCGGAGACCACGTCGTCGGTGTCGCCGCCGCTCCGGCAGTTCGCGTCGCTCGTGTTCTCCGTGTTGGCTGTGCCCGGCCCGGACGCGGGGGTCGCGGTACGTACTGTGATGGTGGTCGCCGCGTAAGCGGTTCCAGGCAGCGTGACGGCCAGCGCGGTACCCAGAACGAGTGCCGCGACCAAGGGGGATCGCAGGGACTTCTTCGCCATCGCCTTCTTCCTCAATACCCGAATGGACAGGTCTACCAGCCACGGCGGGAAAGACATCACGAACTGCTCACGGCGATTCCAAGGTGGACCGAAGAATCGAAGAACCCCGGACGGGACCACCCCTCGGCGCTTCTCACCGAAAACGCTGTGGCACGTGAGACACCAGGCGAGTACCAGCCGAACGACCGCTTGGCTGGCTCTCCACGTCCGGGGTGACGTCGCCCGTCGCCGGACTCTCGCCGCACACCTCTCAGGTGACCGACCCGAACGAGGTGACGACGAGCGCAACAGATCTTTCCCGCGACGCAGCCCGCGCCAGGAGCAGATCTTCCGGTACGGAACATACCCGGCCAGCACCGTACCTGCGGTGTGATTGCGATAATTCATCCGCATCCACGCCACGGATCCTGCCGTACGCCGCGAGGGTCGGACGGGCGTACGCGGCATGCGCCCGGCGTCGACAGGCCCGAAGACGGATGTCCGACCGAGGCCGTGCGCGTCGGGGCACCAGGGATTCCTGCGCCGCCGCACAGCGCTAGCAATTCACCACCAATAGGACAAATACGGACACGGAGTCACTCGGCAATCCGCAAGAAACGAGGATTTCGGCTGCTGCGGCAGCCGAAATCCTCGTTTCTTTCCCTGAGGCAGCGGCGGCAGCAGAAGTGGCCATTGCCGGGCAGCCCTCATCCGGATCCCATCGCGGCCAGGCTCGCCGCATCCGGCGAACGACCGAGACATTTCTGGCCGCAGCCCTCGCGCGGCGTCCGGAATCAGCGCCCAGAGTGCGACGACAGCCCGGCGGCTGTGCCCTGTCGCCGTCGCCGCGCGGACTCATCGCAACGTCCTGCAGCACCGGTCTCTCGGGCCTGCGACGTCCACGCTCTGCTCGTGAGCACGCGGGTGTGTACCTCTCAGGACGTAGGAGCCGTGACCTGAGAGGTACGTGGCGGTCGCCGAAGATCGGTCTGGCGGTGGTCGGCGGCGGCCCCGAAGATCCCTAGCGTTCTGGGACGTCAGCCGGCAGCCGGCCGGACGTCGACGACGGACGCGGGGTACACATGATCGAGGCGCGTGGGCTCACCAAACGCTACGGGGAGAAGGTCGCGGTCGAGGATCTCTCCTTCACCGTCAGGCCAGGGGTTGTCACCGGCTTCCTCGGGCCGAACGGTGCCGGCAAGTCAACCACCATGCGGATGATCCTGGGCCTGGACCAGCCGACCGGCGGCACCGCGCTCATCGACGGCCGGCCCTACCGGGAGCTGGCCGCACCGATGCGCCACGTCGGGGCCCTGCTGGAGGCGCGGGCGATCCACACCGGGCGCAGCGCCGCCAACCACCTGCTCGCGCTCGCCCAGACGCACGGCGTCGGCCGGCGGCGGATCGACGAGGTAATCGAGCTGGTGGGCCTGCGCGACGTCGCCCACAAACGGGCCGGCGGCTTCTCCCTGGGGATGGGCCAGCGGCTCGGCATCGCCTCCGCCCTGCTCGGCGACCCGTCGACGCTGATCCTCGACGAGCCGGTGAACGGGCTGGACCCGGAGGGCATCCGCTGGATCCGCGACCTGCTGCGCGGGTTCGCCGCGCAGGGCCGCGCCGTGCTCGTCTCGTCGCATCTGATGAGCGAGATGGCGCTGACCGCCACCGAGCTGATCGTGATCGGGCGGGGCCGGCTGATCCAGGAGACGTCGGTCGCCGACTTCGTCCGCGCCGCCTCCGGGAACCGGGTGTTCGTCCGTTCGCCACATGCCGCGGCACTCGCCGAAATGCTGGTCCGGGAGGGCGCGACGGTCACCGCGGCGCCCGACCCGGCGGCGTCCCTGCCGCCCGCCGGTGCCCCGGGCCGCCAACCCGCCGCCCCACTCGGCCACAGGCCCGACCCGACGCTCGATCAGGCGTCCGCGGCGATCGGGACCGCCGAGACGATCGAGGTCGTGGGCCTGGCCAGCGCGCGGATCGGCGAGCTGGCCCGCGCCGGCGGGATCGCCCTGCACGAGCTCACCCCCCGCCTGGTCTCCCTCGAGGACGCGTTCATGAACATCACCCGCGACGCCGTCGAGTTCACGAACGCGGCACCGGCCGGTATCGGAGCGAACCGATGAACACCCAGTTCTCAGATCCACGGGACGGTCGGACGATCACAGCCCCCGCCGGCGGCAGGGACGTCGCGGACCCGGCGAACGCGACCCGTTCAGCGAACGGGACCCGTTCACCGAACGAGACCGGCACCGTCGGCGCGCGCCGAGCGGTGAACGCCGCGGGCCCCGCGGGTGACGTCGTCTTTCTCGGCCTGGTCCGATCCGAGTGGACGAAGTTCCGGTCGTTGCGGTCCACCTGGTGGACCCTGGCCCTCACCGTTGTCGCGATGATCGGCCTCGCGGTCCTGCTCTGCGCGATGGCCACCGACGGGACCACCCTCGACCCGGAGAACGCCGACTTCGACGCGACCGCCCCCAGCCTCGGCGGCGCGCTGCTGGCCCAGATCACCATCGGCGTCCTCGGTGTGCTGATGATCACGGGCGAGTACACCACCGGGATGATCCGCGCGACGCTGACCCTGGTTCCCCGGCGGCTACCGGTGCTCTGGGCCAAGGCCGTCGTGTTCGCCGGTGTCGCGTTCGCCCTCACGCTGGTCACGGGTCTGCTCTCGTTCACCGTCGGCCAGGCGATCCTCGCCGGCGATGATCTCAGCGTCTCGATCGGCTCGCCGGGTGCGGCGCGGGCGATCGTCGGCTGCGCGTTCTTCCTGACCGCGGTGGGGCTGCTCGGCCTCGCCATCGGCGCACTGCTGCGCAGCACCGCCGGTGCCGTGTCGGCGCTGCTCGCCGTCCTGCTCGGGCTACCGATGGTGGTGGGCCTGCTGCCTGCGAGCATGCAGTCGATCAACCGGTATCTGCCTGCCTCGATCGGCGAGGTCCTCATCTCCACCCAGGGCTCCGGCGACTCGTTCTCCCCCGGCACCGCCGTGGTGATGATGACCGTCTACCTGGTGGTGACGCTGGTCGCCGCCGCCATCGTCCTGGCCCGCCGGGACGTCTGACCACGGCCACCTCCGAGCGCGCCCGCGGGACGGCGACACCGATCGGGCCCCGCCAGCGGGTGGCGGGTCACGGGCCAGCGGGTCACGGGCCAGCGTGTGACGGGCCAGCGGGTGACGGGCCAGCGGTGGACGGCGAGGGTGTGGGCGAGAGGAGGATGAGCGGCATGAGCACGGCGGAGCCGCCGGATGTCCCCGGTGTGGTCTTCGGACGGATGCGGCACGGGCGGGTAGGCCGGGCCCTGCGGGCCCATCCGGTATTCGTCGACTCCGCCCTGGCCTCGATGCTGGGTCTCGTCGCGCTGCCGCCCACTGTCGATCTGGCGGGTCCGTCTGTCGGGGCGCTGCTGCTCATCGTCGCGTCGGTCGCGCCGCTGTGCGTCCGGCGGCGCCACCCGATCGGAGTCTTCGCAGCCTGTTCAGCAGCCGCAGTCCTCCAGCTTCTTCTGTGGGTTCAGAACTTCGGCACCTTGTCGCTGCTGATCGCGTTCTACACGGTCGCCGCACGGCGGCCTCGGCGGCTGGCGGCAGCTGCGGCCATGGCCCTCACCGCGCTGGTCGCCTGGTTCTGCGTCGGCCTGCCCGACGCCCGCTTCTACGACCGGATCGCTGTCGCGGTCTTCCTCGGCGCGCTCGGGATCACCGCCGGTGTGCTCGGCGTCAACATGAACACCCGGCGGGCCTACCTCACCGCCCTGGCCGACCGCGCGGCCAGGCTGGAACGGGAGCGGGACCAGCAGGCCAGACTCGCCGCGGCCCGGGAACGGGCCAGGATCGCCCGCGAGATGCACGACATCGTGGCGCACAACCTCTCCGTCATGATCGCGCTGGCGGACGGGGCCACCTTCGCCCTGCGCGGCCCGGCAGCGCCTCCTCCTGCCGCGCTCTCCGATCCGTCCCGTGCGTCCAGCCCGGCCACAGCCGCAGTCCCAGCCACGAACGTGGACGAGGGGATGGCGCGGGCGACGCGGGCGGTCGAGCAGGTCTCGGCCACCGGCCGTGAGGCGCTCGCGCAGATGCGCGGACTGCTCGGCGTCCTGCGCGACGAGCGGACCGAGATCGAACCGCCGCCCACCGTGGCGTCCGCGGCCTCCGTGGTCGGGGTGAGAGCAGGAGCCGGGGTACGAGCGGGAGCTGGGCACACGGCCGGCATCGCAGACCTGACCGCGGCCGCGCTCGCGACCGCGTCCGCCATCACCGATCCGACCGGCCCCGCCGAGACCGCGCCACAACCGGGAATCGGCGACCTCGACGACCTGATCGACCAGATCCGGCAGGCTGGACTGACCGTGCGACTCACCAGTGCGGGAAGGCGCCGAACACTCACCGCCGACGCGGAGCTCACCGTGTTCCGCATAGTCCAGGAGTCGCTCACCAATGTTCTCAAGCACAGCGGGCCCGGCACGCGGGCACGGATTCTGCTGCGTTACGACGCCGTCGGTGTGGAGGTCGAGATCGTGGACGACGGCCGCGGCGTGCCGGCCACCGGTCCGGCGCCGACCGGCGGACGCGGAGTTCAGGGCATGCGGGAACGCGCCGCTCTGCATGGCGGGACACTGACCGCGGGGCCGGTCACCGGGCGGCACGACGGATGGCGGGTCACCGCTCGGATCAGGGCCGCGGACAGTTCCAACCCGACCGGCCCGCACCATCCGGACACGGCGCAGGAAACGCTGGAGGCGGGGAAATCTTGACGACGACCGTGCTCCTGGTCGACGACCAGCCACTGCTGCGGATGGGCTTCCGCATGGTGCTCGACTCGCAGCCGGACCTCAGGGTGGTCGGCGAAGCCGGGGACGGTGCCACCGCCGTCCGGCTCACCGCCGAGCTGGCCCCGGACGTCGTCCTGATGGACGTGCGGATGCCGGGTGTCGACGGCATCGAGGCGACCCGGCAGATCGTCGCCTCCGGCGGCGCTTCGAAGGTGCTCATCCTGACCACGTTCGACCTCGACCGATACGCCTTCGCCGGGTTGCGGGCCGGCGCCAGTGGATTCCTGCTCAAGGACGTCCCGCCGGACGACCTGCTCGCCGGCATCCGCACGGTCGCCGCCGGGGACGCCGTCGTCGCGCCGAGCACCACCCGGCGGCTGCTCGACGGTTTCGCGCACCGCCTGCCCGACCTGGACGACACCGGGTCGGGTCCCGGTCACCGCCCGTTTGGGGCAGGACCCGGCCGGGACGGAGCGGACAGGCTCGCTCGGCTCACCGACCGCGAGCGCGACGTCCTCGGGGAGGTCGCGGCCGGCCTGTCGAACGCGGAGATCGCCAGCCGGCTCGTCCTCGCCGAAGGCACCGTGAAAACCCACGTCGGCCGCATCCTCGGCAAACTCGAGCTTCGCGACCGGGTACAGGCCGTCGTCTTCGCCTACGAGATCGGCCTCGTCCGGCCCTCGGCCAACCCACCCCGCCACCCGGACTGACCGCCCGCCCTGCTTCCATGGTGGAAAGGTGCTGATGAGGAGGCCGGGGCGCGGTGCTCAGAGTGGCGACGGTCAATGTGAACGGCATCCGCGCGGCCAGGCGGCGGGGAATGGGCACGTGGCTGGAGGACCGGCGCCCGGACATCCTGTGCGTGCAGGAGGTGCGCGCCGACGACGCGATCCTGGCGGACGCGGTCGGGCCGGGCTGGCACATCATCCATGAGGCGTCGACGGCGAAGGGCCGGGCCGGGGTCGCGATCCTCGCCCGGATGGTGCCGGCGGACGTCCGCCTGGGGCTCGGTGACTTCACCGGCACCGGTCGATGGGTGGAGGCGGATTTCTCGCTCGATGGCGATCTCGGGTTGCTGACGGTGGTGTCCGTCTACGTACACACCGGCGAGGCGGACACACCCCTGCAGGATGAGAAGTACCGTTTCCTCGCCGCGATCCGGGAACGCATGGCGAAGCTGGCCGCGGACGGTCGGCACGTGCTGGTCTGCGGTGACCTCAACATATGCCACCGCGAGATCGACCTGAAGAACTGGAAGGGCAATCTCAGGAAGGCCGGATTCCTGCCCCAGGAACGAGCCTGGCTCGACCAGTTGTTCACCGATGACGGCTTCGTGGACGTCGTGCGGAATTTCGCGGGAGAGCAGCCGGGCCCATACACGTGGTGGTCATGGCGAGGCCGTGCCTACGACACCGACGCCGGCTGGCGCATCGACTATCTGATCTCCACCGGCCAACTCGCCGAACGGGTCCAGGCCGCCGCCGTGGACCGGGCACCGACATACGCCCAACGCTGGAGTGATCACGCGCCGGTATACGTCGATTTCGGCGTATAGGAGTTTCGACGGGTAGGAGTTTGGCCGTGCTTCGGCACCGTGCCACGACTCGAAGAGTCGAGGATTTTCGTCACCCCAGAGCATGCAGCAAAATCCCGAGCTTCGAATTTTTGGCTGCTACCGAGCAAGAGTTGAGGATTTTGGTCGTTCCGACAGCCAAAATCCTCACTTCTTTCTAATTGCCAAACGACCCTGCGCCCCTTTCGTCTCCTGTGCGGTGAACTGTCGATGCGGCGCACCGCCACCTTCCACCCGCCTGCGGACTGTCTGCGCTCCACACGGACTGTCTGCGCTCCACAGGCCGGCTGGCGGGCCCGCGATCCGCCGGCACGGGATGGCGGAGCGTGACCGCAGCTCGGATCAGCCGGCGCCCCGCCACGACACCGACGGCTCGGCGGCACCGAGTCGTCGGCCGGGGACCCTGGGACCATCGGACTCGCCTCTAGATTGCTAGCATGCTAGGGTAGCGACCGTGGGCGACGAGGACGTCAAGCAGTTCAACGTGTACCTGCCGATCGGGCTGATCAAACAGGTCAAACACCATGCCGTCGAGTCGGGGCTGTCCCTCTCGGCGCTCGTCGCCGAGGCCTTGCGCGCCTACCTCGACGACGCCCGCGGGCAGCGACCGCAGTGAGCCTTTTCCGTCCCATGATCCACGGTCACCGGATGCACAGGTCCGGATCGACGACGGAAAAGGCCCAGTCATCTGGATCGGAGACCTGACATGACGACCGAAGGAATCGAAGCCGTCTTCCTGGAGACCCACAACTGGGGCAGGGCGGCAGGATTCTTCCAGGCACTGGGTTTCAGGCTGGAGTTCGACACCGGCCACAACTCCGGCCAGCTTCGCAACGGCGACGGCCCCTACGTCTTCATCGCGGAGATTCCCGAAGCCCGGGAGCTCCAGGCGCCGCGCATCGTGCTGAAGGTGCCTGACGCGGACGCATTCCAGCCCGACCCCGCCGTCGAGGTCGTCACCCCGTTCGAGGACACCCACTGGGGCACCAGGGAGATGACCGTCCGTGACCCCGACGGGCGCCTCTGGAGTCTCCAGGCCCCCGGCGGAGCTGACCTGGGAGACGCGAACGCATGACAGGCGCAGGCCCGCGCAGCAGCGCACCGGATAGCACCGCGCCGGACAGCACCGCGCCGGACAGCGCCGCGCCGGACAGCGCCGCGCCGGACAGCGCCGCGCCGGACAGCACCGCCGTTCGCGTCGCCCTCTGGCGGGCGATGCACGTCCAGGTCGACTCGCCACCGCACGTCCTCGCCGACGAGATCGGCCTGAAGCTGGCCGCCCCCGACGGCGACTGGCGCGCCCGGCCGGACATGGACCCGCGGGCCACCAGCGGATTCCGGGCGTCGATCGTGGCCCGCGCGCGTCTCATCCAGGACCTCGTCGCCGAGGAAGCAGCCCAGGGCGTCGACCAGTACGTCGTTCTCGGCGCCGGTCTGGACACGTTCGTCCAGCGCGAGCCGGAGATCGCCGCCCGCCTGACCGTGTACGAGGTCGACCAGCCCGGCCCCCAGGCGTGGAAGCGCCAGCGCCTGATCGACCTGGGCTACGGCATCCCGGACGGGCTGCGCCTGGTCCCCGTCGACCTTGAGACGGACGGGGACTGGCCCGCGCACCTGGCCGCCGCCGGTTTCGACGCCACGCGGCCAGCCGTCGTCGCCTCGACCGGCGTGACCATGTATCTGTCCAAGGAGGCCACCGCCGCCACCCTGCGCCAGATCGCCGGACTCGCCCCCGGCTCGACGGTCGCGATGACGTTTCTGCTGCCGCCCGAGCTGCTCACCGATGACGCCGACCGTGCCGGGCTCGCCGCGTCCAGGAAAGGCGCGCAGGCCTCGAACACCCCGTTCATCAGCTTCTACACACCCGGCGAGATGCTCGCGATGGCCCGCAAGGCAGGTTTCCAGGACGTCAACCACATATCGGGCACGGTGCTCGCCGAGCGCTACTTCACCGGCCGTACCGACGGCCTGCGCCCATCGAGCGGAGAGGACGTCCTGGTAGCCAGCACCTGAACCCGCTTTCACCTCAGGCCCCGCGCGCCCTTGGCAGCGGCTTCATCCGCCTCCGCCCCTGCCCACGCTCTACGGAGCGCAGTCCGCCTCAGGGAGCAGGCGGTCGACGAGATCCCGCGCGACAGCGTCCGCGGCGGAATCGGGGTCGATCGAGACGGTGAGGCGGTCGAGCATCAGGCCGTCGATCGCGTAGTGGAACAGCGCGATGTCAGCGGCGTCGCCGGGCAGTCCGGCCGCGGTGTTGAAGGCGACGTCCGCGGCGAAGGCGTCCCGGAACCAGGGGGTGAGGCGCTGCGCGACCTCGGGGCGACGGGCTGCCTCCAATCGCAGCTCGAACAGGGCGATGGTCAGGTCGCGGTGGGTGTTCATCCGTCGGACGATGTCGCTGATGTAGTCGGCGAACAGCTCTCGCGAGGGCTCGCGCCTGCCCAGGCGTTCCAGGACCGCCGGCTCCGGCGCCAGCCGTTCACCGATCCGGCGGACGATCCCGTCGAACAGGTCGGCGCGCGAGCGGAAGTAGTTGGACGAGGTGCCGATCGGGACGCCGGCCTCGCGGTCAACCGCTCGATGGGTGAGACCTCGGGCGCCTTCCCGTGCCAGGACGGCGAGTCCGGCGTCAGCAAGTTCCGTGCGTCGTTCGTTGTTGCGGGCCACGACAAGGAGGGTAGCGCCAACCACGACACCTGTCGTACAGTTCAACCACGACAGGTGCAGTGGAAAGGGGATTCATGCGCGAGCTCGTCTACTACGTCGCGGTCTCGCTCGACGGTCGAATCGCGGCGCCAGACGGCGACTTCTCGGCGTTCCCGACCTCCGGCGACCACATGGACTGGATCTTCCGGGAATACGCGGACACACTGCCGGCGCCCGCGCTGACAGCTCTCGGGCTGACCGCCGACAACTCCCGCTTCACGACCGTGCTGATGGGCTGGGAGACCTACGACGTAGGCCGCCGGGTCGGCCTGATCGACCCCTACCCACACCTGGAGCAGGTCGTCTTCACCCGTCGCCACGCGAACGAGCGGGTTCCGGCGAACGTCCGTCTGGTCTCGTCCGACCCGGTAGCAGAGGTGGAACGGCTACGCAGGCGAGATGGGGGGAACATCTGGCTCTGCGGGGGTGGCACGCTCGCGAACGCACTGGCCGAGCAGATCGACCGGCTGGTGCTGAAGGTGAACCCGGTCGTTCTCGGCGCGGGAATCTCGCTGTTCGAGGGCGACTGCCGGCCGCGTCCGGCGCGGCTGGTCGCATCCACCGCCTTCGACTCCGGGGTCGTCGTCAACGAGTACGACCTGCGCCGTTCGGCGTAGACGAACCGGCGACGACGACACCCGGGCGGTGCCCGACGGCGGCCAGGCGGCGTCGGCCAGGCGGTGTCGGCCAGGCGGTGTCGGCCGATCCTCGGCCACGTACCTCCTGGCCCGGGCCAGTCGCCCCCGGGGGCAGCGGCCTGGAGGTCATCGCTCGCCTGTGGCCTGGGTGGTGGGTGGTGTGGAGCGTTCCGGCCGGCGCGGAGCGGGGATTATGGCGCCGACGCCCGCGCCGGGACCGTCTCACAGGCGTCACCCTGGGCACCCGCCAGGCGCGCGGCGGCGATCATGGCATCGAGCGCGTCGCGAGCCGCGAGCAGGTCATCGATGGCGGCGCTGATGCGGTCACGATCCTCAACCAGGATGGGAGCCAGGTCCTCGCAGACGGGCACGAGCTTCTCACCATCCTCGATCATGCAGGGCAGTACCTCGGCGATCGTCGTCGTGTTCAGGCCCGTGGCGAGAAGCATTCGAATCTGGCGGACCGTGCGGACGTCGGCCTCCAGGTATTCGCGGTATCCGCTCGGCCGCCGTACCGGTCGAAGAAGATCTCGTTCCTCGTAGTAGCGAAGCATGCGTTCGCTGACACCGGCTCGCCGGGCGAGCTCCCCAATCCGCACGTGACCCTCACCACCGATCCTTGACTCTCACATCGATGTCAGACCCTACGGTGATCGACATGACAATACTCGACTCGACCAGTGACGATCAGTACCGCGTGACCGTGCTCGGTATCGGTCGCATGGGCACCGCACTGGGCAGGGCGCTTCTGGCCGCTCATCACCGGGTGACCGTCTGGAACCGCACTCCGTCCAAGGCCGACGACCTTGTCGACATGGGCGCGGTACGCGCGGAGACGGCCGCCGCCGCAATAGCGGCGAGCCCCATAACCATCGTCTGTGTGGCGGACTATGACGGGGTTCAGAACGTGTTGGGCGCCGGGAGCGCCCTGCTGCCCGGACACACCGTGGTCAACCTCACCACTGGGACGCCCGAGGATGCTCGCGCGATGGCAACGTGGGTCACCGGACGCGGCGCGGATTACCTGGACGGGGCGATGATGGCCGTCCCCCAGTCTGTCGCCACGCCCAGCGCCTTCTTCTTGTACAGCGGCTCCCAACATGCCTTCGACCACCATCGGCATACGCTGGACGCCCTGGCAACCAGCCACTACCTCGGTGAAGACCCTTCAGCGGCGGAGCTGTGGGACCTCGCCCTGCTCGGCAGCGGATACGCGGCCCTCACCGGTTTCCTCCACAGCCTCGCGCTGCTCGGCACCGCGAATGTCTCGCCGTCCCGGTTCGTGCCCCTGGTTTCGCGATGGCTGTCCGGGCTGACCGAGTACATGTCCGAGCTGGCGCGGGAAATCGAGTCCGGTGACTATTCGACCGGTGTTTCACCGGTTGGCATGAACCAGGTCGCGGTTGAGAACCTGACCCGCCTCAGCGAAGATCTCGGCATCGACTCCGAAGTGCACCGTCCACTCCAGGCCCTGCTTGGTCGTCATGTCGCGCAGGGCCACGGCCACGAGAGCTTCTCCAGCTTGTTCAAACTCATGCAAAAACGTCCGTGACCACCCCGAACAGACAGATCCGCCCTCCCGACAGGTGGCGATGCTGCTCCACCAACCGTCAATGACGCCCGCAGCGGAAAGGACGCGTGACGGGCGAAGCAGAAGCCAGGTCTTCCGTGGCGGCCTTGGAGCTGACGGGCGGGACACTGATTCCGATCCGGGTCATGAGGCGCCGAGGGCCCGTCGGTGCCTCATGACCCAGGACTGGAAACTGGTGGGAGGACGGCCCAGGACAGCGGCCACATCGTCGGTCAGGATGGCATTGTGGCCGGCGCGGACCCAGGCGGCGCCGGTAATGATCATATCGACGGCGGATCTGTCCATCCCGGCTGCGAGCATCTCGTCGGCTGCCCGCTCAGGACTTACTGCGACGGTGTCGATCCGGCGTCCCACCGCCCGCGACAGGCAGGTCACCTGTTCGGTCATGGTCAGCAGCTCTGGTCCCGTCAGTGTGTAGATCCTGCCGATGTGCGTCGACGACAGGAGGGCCTCGACCGCGACGGCGGCGACATCATGGGGATCGACGACTCCGTGCCGGCCTGGTCCGGTGAGATCGAGCACGGGCCGCCCCTGGTCGGCAGCCTCGACCCAGCGCAGGGCGTTCGAAGCGAAGCTGGACGGGCGCAGAATCGTCCACGCCATACCGCTGTCGCGCACCGCTCGCTCGGCCGCCAGGTGCGATGCACCGACCACATCGGCGCCGATCTTTTCACCTGTGCCGATCGCGGACAGTTTCACCACCTTGCGCACTCCCGCCGATCGCGCTGCGTCGATTATGGCCAGGTCGTGGCGCGTGGTTGGTGAGGCCGGTGCGGTGAGCAGGAACATCGTCCGGACCGTGGCCACCGCTTGGCGCAGCGACGCGGGTTCGTCGAAATCCGCCCGGACGACCTCCACTCCCGAACGCGTCGATATCTTTTCCGGGTCACGCGTCACGGCGCGGACCCGCTGTCCGCGGACCGTCAGGATGTCGAGCACCTTGCTGCCTATGGTGCCGGTGGCACCGGTTACCAGGATCACGGGCATGACGATGTCCGGCCGGACGCCGGCGCGGCTAGGAAGTTTCGGCAAACCACTGCGGTGCGCGGTCGCCTACGGTAGGAACCGTGTTTCTCGACGAACGTTCGATACCGATATCGGGTGCGCTTCGCCGGTGGGTCTCCGATATCAGCATCACGACGCTGCCCTTCCACGAGCACGAGCGCACGGTCGTCGAGCCGCCGGATCATTCCGCCGCGCTGGCCCTGCGCATCTTCCCGGGCAGGCACAGCGACCTGGTGATCATGGGGCCCCGAACACGCGCGCTCTACCATGTCGGCGAGCCGGGTCCGTTCTGTGTCAGGGCCAGGATCCGACCCGGCCACGCCGCCGCTCCGTGGCTGGCCTTCGCGACCGTGCTGTCCCGCTGAGCGAACTGTGGGGCGAGCCTGGCGCCCGGCTCGCGAAGGAACTCGCTGGCGTCGGTTCCGATCCCACCAGGATCGAGGAAGGGTTGCTGCTCGGACGGATCGAGCAGGCGTTCACAAGCACGCTCTCCGCCGTGGCGCCCCGGCATCAGGCCCGCGGCGACCTGGCGAGCCGTGCAAGCCAACTACTGACCGGCTGCGGCGCCACAGACGGTGGACCGGAACAGGTGTCCGCCACTGCGACTCGGCTCCATGTGAGCGAACGCAGCCTGCGGCGGTCCGTTGTGATCCGCACCGCCCCACCACTGACGCCATTGCCTGGCGGACGTCTGAGTGAAGTTCGACTTGCCCGTATGAAGCTAGTGGAGCTAGCATCATACGTGTCATGTTGTGGCGACTGGATCCGAATGAAGGCGCGCTCGGCGCGCAGATCGAGGCGAACGTGCGACGCGCGATCCTCGAAGGAACACTGACGGAAGGCGAACGGCTACCTACCGCGGCGGACCTCGCGGCCACGCTGGGCGTGAACGCGAACACCGTGCTCACGGCATACCGCGCGCTGCGCCACGAGGGGCTGCTGGAGTTCCGACGCGGACGCGGCGTGACCGTCCGCGCCGGCCACACCGATCAGCACGTGATTCTCGACGCCGTGCGGCGACTGGTCGAGGTCGGGCAGACCTACGGTTATTCGACCAGCCAGCTGGCCGAGCTGGTCAGGCGCGCATGAGCAGCGAAGACGTCTACACGAGTGTCGTCACGGGCTGGCGGAGCGCGTTCGCAGGAGTAGTCGGCTCGATGTGCGTCACCGCCGTAGCACTGGGCCTCGCAGGCATTTCGGGGCCGACCTTCGAGGCCGCGCTCGGTGCGATCGCGGTCGTCAGCGCCGGGCTTGCCGGCCGTCTCGCGACCGCGCGACTGCTGATCTCAGGCGACGGCGTACGTGTCGGTGCCGGCCTGCGCGGACGGGCGCGTTGGATTCCACGCGAACGCATCGCGAGCATCGGGACGGCACACCTGTCGTGGCCCGCCGTGTTCGGAGTCGGGCTGCCGCTGTCGCGGCTGATGACCCGCCTCACCGTGCGTCCCGGCCCCACCGTCACGCTGAGCCTGACCTCCGGCGAACGCCTGTGGATCAGCGCCGCGAACCCGGCCTCCGCCGCGGCACTCCTCGCCGCGTTCGGAGTCCCCAGCACAGCAGGAGGTGAACCGTCAATCATGACCAACCGACGGCCCTGGTTCGGGCCCAAGCGCATCGGCTGGGGCTACCGCCCCGTGACCTGGCAGGGCTGGGCACTCACCCTGTCCCTCGCCGTCCTCGTAGTCGCGCTCAGCATCGTTCTCGGAAGCTGACGCCGGCCCGGGAGCCTCCGTCGGTATCCCCCGCCGGGTTGCCCTCGGCGCCTGGTGACGTCGCCACCAGGCTCATCCAGTGGAGGCCGGCCGGTCGGATCCATACATTGACGCATGGGACCCACGTAACCGGGAGGCCGCCGATGACGGTGGCTGGAGCGGTAGCAGGTGTCGGTCTGGCGCTCGCCGGGTTCCTGCACTGCGTATGGGTGTTCTCCACATGGCCGCTGTCCAGCCGTGACGAGTACGCCAGGGTGGTCGTGGGCGTCGAGGACGAAACCCGGGCACCCTCAGCTCCCTTGACCCTGACCGTCGCGCTGCTCCTGCTGACGGCGTCCTATCTGGTCGCGGCGCGTTCCGACCTGATGCCATCTGGCGGTCCGGCGTGGATTACCGACGTCGGCGCGTGGGTCATCGCCGTGGTGCTGCTGATCCGAGGCATTGGCGGGCTCGTCGTGTCCGGGTTCGGTCTCGGCGAGATGCCGCCGGAGTTCGCACGCTGGAACCTGCGCATCTACTCCCCGCTGTGTCTGGTTCTCGGCGTGCTGGCCACCGCCTGCGCCCTGGGCTAGCAGGTCATGGACGGCTCACCCGGAGTAGCCGAGCCGCACCCGACGCCCGGCGACCAGGCCGAGTTCTCGGGACGGACGACAGGTCCCTTGGCGGCGCTTCGAGCAGCGCGGAGAGTCGCTATGCCGCGCTTATGAGTACGTGTACTCATGACCGATGTCGAGGTGGCGGATGTACTCGACCGTATGAGGCACATCAGGGCACATATCGCACCGGTCACCGTGGCGGCGGCCATGACGGCGTGCGGGCTGGTCGCCGGATGTGACCGCGCCCCGGACACGACGGCCGCTCCGCTGCCGCCGAAGGTGTCCGCGCCGGCCACCCTCGCGGCCGACGGCACGGTTCCATGGGTGGACGAGCCGGCGGCCGACTCCGAGTTCACCCGGCCGGCGCGCCTCCGCTGGACCATCACGACGGACCGTCACTGCCAGGCCTCCGACCTTGCCGCCGTCCTCCCCGCCTGGCAGGACCGGACCCCACACGTCGCCCCAGGTGCCGACGACCAGGAGTCGCGCGCCATCCGGCGGGCCGGTCCGTACGGCCTGATGGGCACGGTTGAGGCCACGAACATCTCGACGCAGCCCTGCACGCTGTCCGGGCGCAGCGACGCCCAACTGCTGGTCGACGACCAGCCAGCCCGAGTCGAGGTGAGCAACGCCATCGACGAGCAGGGCGAATTGCGGATCACCCAGGTCAATCCCGGCGAGCGCGCCGGGCTGCGCCTCGACTGGTCGCCCCCTTACTGCGGCTCCCGCGGCCGGCAGGCCCTACGGCTCACCCTGCCGCACGGCGGCGGAACACTGACGGCATCCGTCACAGCGGCCTCCGCACCGCCGTGCTCCTCCAGCGAGATCCACCCCGAACTGCGCACGTTCCTGTCGGTCGGGGCATGGGACGAGCTCAATCCGGTCACCGTTCCCCACTACGCGCTCACCGGCCTGACCGCGACCCTGGTGAGCCCCACGGCGATGACGGCTCCGGTCGGCGCGACGATCGACTACGTGATCAGGCTGACGAACCCGGCCGACGCGCCGATGGACCTCCACGGCGTCGTCTACGGCCAGGAACTCTTCTCCCTGGGCGACGCCACCCGGGACGCGGTGAACACCAGGTCCACCTACCGCCTCAACACTCGGCCCGTACCCGTCCTCGCAGCGAAAGCCAGCCAGAACTTCCGTTTCCGGGTCACCCTGCCCGCGGCCATCACCCAAGGCCGCGAACTCAGCGTCTCCTGGCGGCCGGGCGGTCCCGAGGTGGAGCCCGCCGGAACATATGTGTCCTTCACCGTCACCGCCCGATGAACACCCGAGTCACGAGAATGACAGAGCGCACGCGAATTGTGCGCCGGGCAGCAGCATGGTCCCCGGCCGATCCGCCGACGGTGTCGGGCCATGACACCGGAAAAGGTGGGTCACGACCTGCGAGGAGCTGCCGTGAACCTGGTACGTGTGACTGGAGGACGCCGAGCGGGAATGGTGGGCGCGTCCTGCCGGGTCGCCGTCGCCGGCTCCGCACTGGCCTTCCTGCTGGGCGCCTGCGGGGGCTCCGACGGTACGGACACGGATGTCGCTGTCACGCCCAATCCGTCAGCTCCGGTGACCACGACGGCGGCCGGCGCGGACCACTCGTCCTCCTACGGATCGCACCCGGCGACCACGACGGCCCCGGCCGCGGATTCGGGGAGCCCGACGGCGGGCGGCGCGCCGAACGCCACGACCGTGACCATCGAGAACTTCGCGTTCAGCCCGAAGACCCCGACATTCAAAGTGGGGCAGACGATAACCGTCGTCAACAACGACAGCGCACCACACACGTGGACGTCCGAAGCCGGCGGCTTCGACACCGGCACGCTCGAGAAGGGCCAGCGCGCTACGGTCACCCTGAGCAAGGCGGGAACCTTCACGGTGATCTGCAAGATCCACCCGTCGATGACCGGAACGGTGACAGTCACAGCCTGACGCCGTGGCCTGACGACCCCGGCGCCCACCGCCACCCCGCGCCGCAGGCGACTGACGCAGTCGTCCGAGACAGCTCCACCGGTAGGAAACCGACCACAGCGCGATGGCGGAGCGGCGAAGGTTCCCCGGCCCTGCTGCTGCGACCCGTCAGGTCGAGGTCCTTCGTACGGCGGATGTCATGACGGCGTGGCGGTGGTGAAGGCGGGACACAGGCGCCTGCGGACCATCCCGTGGAAAGCTGCCCCTGTGCCGGCCTTGCGCGAACTGGCCGAACAGACGCCGCCATCCCGGGAGCGGTACGTCGACCTGCTGCGCGCCATCTCGATCCTGCTGGTCGTCCTCGGCCACTGGCTGGTCAGCGTGATCACCCACGACAGGAACGGGCAGCTGACCGGGCATTCGGCGCTCGAGTCGATGACGTGGATGTACCCGTTCACCTGGCTGGTCCAGGTAATGCCGCTCTTCTTCATCGCCGGCGGGTACGCCAACGCCGCGTCGCTGGCCGCGCACCGCGGCCGCGGCGGCGGCACGGCCACCTGGCTGCGCGACCGCGGAATCCGCCTCCTGCGGCCCACCACCGTCTTCCTGGTGGTGCTCGCCGTCATCGCGCTGTTCGCCCAGCCGTTGGGCGCCGATCGCAGCCTCGCCCGGCTGGCCGTCTGGTTCGCCACGATCCAGCTGTGGTTCCTGTCCGCGTACCTCGTCGTGGTGCTGCTGACCCCGGCCATGTACTGGCTGCACCAGCGGTTCGGCTGGGCCGTGGTGGTGGTGCTGGTCGTCCTCGTCGCCCTCGGAGACGTTGCCCGGATCAACGGCCATCCCGCACTGGCGAACGGTGGCTACGTCTACGGCTGGCTGGTGATGCACCAGATCGGATTCTTCTGGTGGGACGGCCGGCTGCCCTTCCGGCCGCGGGTGTGGGCACCGCTGTTGTTCGGTGGCCTGGCCACGGTGATGGCGCTGACGCTGGCCGGGCCCTATCCCGTCAGCATGGTGGACGTCTCCGGGAAGGAACCGCACAACGCCTCACCGCCGACCCTGGCCCTGATCGCCGCCACCGCGTTCCAGCTGGGCCTGGTGATGATGCTGCGCGGCCCCGCCGAGCGCTGGCTGCGCCGCCGACGACCCTGGCAGGCCGTGATCGGGGTGAACATGGTCGTTTTCACCCTCTTCCTGTGGCACATGTGCGCCGTGCTGCTACTCGTCGGCCTGCTCAACGCCCTGGACGCGCTGCCGACCCCGACGGCGGGCACCTTCTCCTGGTGGCTCTGGCGGCTTCCCTGGTTCCTCATGCTCACGGTGATCATGACCGGGTTGGTGGCGGTGTTCGGCCGCATCGAGATTCGCGGCCGGCGTCCGGCACCCGGCCGGCTGCCGCTGTGGCCGGCACGCCGGCCCGCGAGCCCGGTCCGATGCCTCGTGCTCACCGTGGCCGCCTACACCGGGGCCCTCGCCGGGCTGATCAGCAACAACGTGGCTCCCTCCAGAGCCCACTACCTCGTCGGCATGCCGCTGGGCGGCCTGCTCGCCTACCTTGCCGGGGCAGCCCTGCTCTGGCTGGCACGATAGGCGTGGGCGCGCGGTCGGGTGAGAAGCCGGTGGTCGCTGACTTCAGCCAGAGCGGGGCGCCCGGCCGACACAGCCGACGGCTACTTCTCTCCCTGGTTCCGCCACAAGTCGCTCCGCATCAGCCCGCGCAGGACGTCCACTGCCGCAGGCGGTAGGACCGGGGTGCCATCCTCAGGGTTCCTGGGCATGCGATCGGATTTCGGGTCGACGACTCCAATGGCCAGATCCTTGATCGTCTGGGTGAACGCGTCCACGATCCTGGCGACGCCGGCCAGCGCCGGATCCTGGGCAAGGCCCGAGCGCGCGCCTCCGAGCAGGTGGTCCGGCAGCGACGTCAGCACCCGCAGGGTCTCAGCGCGCAGACTGTCGAGCTCGGGGCCGCCCCGGTCCATCCGACCTCGGTCGAGCAGGGCGAACAGGGCCGGTGAGCCTGGCGGAATGTCGTCGACCCGCTTGCTGATCACGCGGACGAACATGTCGGGGTCAGGCAGGCGGGGCAGCAGGTCGATCGCCGCGAGCAGACGCCGTTCCGGGTCGACTCGGATGATGTCTCCGATCGCCTCCGCCAGTTCCGGGTGCGCGGGCAGCGCCCGGCCGAGCACTGTCAGCGCGGTCACGGCCTGATCCGGCGTGGCCGCCTTCGCGATGGTCTCGGCGAGCGACGGCGACTGGGCCAGCGCCACCGCCGCGATGTGCTCTCCGTAGGCGCTGGGGCACAGCGCCTCGACCGCCCACCGGCCGGCGTACTGGCGACGAAGCTCGTCCAGCAGGCTCCGCAGCTCGCCGGGGCTGGTCTGAAGCAGTTCCGGCAGCATCGCGGCCAGCGCTTCCGCGTCGTCGGCCGAACCGGGACGCAGCAGGGTGACCGCGGTGATGACCTGGGCCGCGAGCCCGGTGCCAGGGCTGGTCGCGGCATCTGCGCCCGCGCCGGCGGGGTTGGGCCACCGTGTCCGTTCGTGCCGGCAGAGTGTCGTCAGCGGGCTCTCCGCTGGCCGCGCGACGGGGGCATCTGGCAGAGCCGCCAGCAATGCCGCCGTGTGCACATCCAGCACCGTGTCCAGGTCCTCGATGTCGGCCCACGGGCCGGCGTCGGGTGCGGCGCTCGTCGCGGCGCCCAGCTCGGCGGCGAACGCGGAGCGGGCGGCAGCGAAGTGAACCTGCCTGGCGTGCGGGCCGGGGGCCAGCGGCGTGATCGTCTGTGGTTCCGCTCGGTCGAACATGCCAGCGACCTGAGTGTCCGGCAGGGCCAGCTCGCGCAGGCCCCGGAGCAGGGCTTCGGTGGCCTGGGTCAGCAGGAGCAGCCGGCTCGCGGTCGACCGGCCCACCAGCGCGCGTGCGATCGCCAATGTTTCATCCGGCCTGAGCTCCGCGTCCTCGATGATCACCAGAGTGGGTGCGCCAGCGGTACGCAGGTATCCCAACCGGGCCGCGCTGAGTGGTGACCCCGATCGGGCCAGGACAGTCAGCCACCCTTTGGCGGTCAGATCCTCGGCGATCTGCATGGCGAGCCGAGTCTTGCCCGAACCAGCTGGGCCGGTCAGCAGGCGAGCCGATTCCCGCTGCCGCTGCGTGGCCCAGGACCGCAGGGCGGCGCGGTCCCCGTTGAGTTCCACAAAGGGCACCACCAGATAGTCGGCGCGTAGCAGAACGCTCGGCGCACAGTCCGCCGCCCGTTCCGGCGGCGGCGCGTCGAAGACCGCACCCGGCCCGCCCTCCCCAGGCGGCGGCCCGCCCGGGCCCGCGGCGGCCGCGCGCGCGAACACCTCGTTGCCGGCAAACCACTCGGCGGCCACCGCCAGCAGGCTGGCCCGGCCATCGCCGACGAAGCGGGCACGCTCGTCCAGGCGAATTCCCGCCGCCAGCACGTGCGAGACCTCGCGCCAGAACTGTTCCGCCGACTCGACGTTCCAGATCGGCTGGCGGCCCCGGCTCACACCGGCCGCCTCGAGGAGCTGGCGAGCCTCGACTCGGCCCGGGCACGCCTCGGCAAGCGCCTTGATCTCCGCGTCCGACAGACGGTCCGGCATGAGACCTCCCAGATCCGGCACCGTCACCGGATGTACCGATCAGTGTCGCACCGTGTCCGGCGCCACCGATCAGACCCCTGCCGGGCATATCGCCCTGATCGGACCGCGGCCGAGTCTCCCCACAGACCGTGCTCGAAAGTCTCGGAAGACTCGGAAGGGCGGAGCAACGTCACCTTGTAACACAAGTGCTACCGTGAATCGGTGGCCGAGATAGGACTTCGTGAGATGCGGCAGAACGCCAGCGAGCTGGTGCGGCGCGCTCAGGCCGGCGAGCAGCTGACCATCACCGTTACCGGCCGACCGGCAGCTGTCCTCGGCCCGGTGGCTCCGCACAGATGGCGGCGCTGGGACGACCTCGCCGACATCTTCTCCCTCCCAGCCGACACGGACTGGCCCAGCGATCGCGATCTCATCGACGACACCGTTGAAGATCCCTGGGAAGCCCGGTGAGTCGCGGCATCCTCGACACCAGCGTTCTGGTCGCCACCGACATCGCGCCGATCCCCGGCGAACTCGCGATCAGCGTCATCAGCATCGCCGAGCTCCACTTCGGCGTCCTGGTCGCCAAGACCTCCGAGGCCCGCGCGAACCGCCTCGCCCGTCTCAGCGCGCTGCAACGACGATTCGACCCCCTGCCCCTCGACGATGCCGTCGCCGACAGCTACGGGCGGCTCGCCGCCCGCGTCGTCGAGATCGGGCGCCAGCCACGTGCCCGAACGATGGACCTCCTGATCGCGGCCACCGCGCACGCTCACCAAGCCAGCGTCTACACCCGCAACGCCGCCGACCTCACCGGCCTCGAAGACCTCATCGAAATCGTGACCATCTAGAACGCACTCCTTTGGCAAACTTCCTAATGAATTAGCAGGTCAGCCGGCCTGTGCCTGGTCACGTCCGGGGGCGTGGTGTACGGAGAGTGACTCCGCGTGATCCTGATGGAAGGTTATGCGGCGAGGGCTTCGGGCGTCACGCTGATCTCGGGTGTGTCGGATGGGTTGTTCGCGGCGTCGACTTTGGCGAGGACTTCCACACCGAAGTAGCGGTGGGTTTCGATCCACTCGTCGTGCTGTTCAGCGAGAACCGCGCCGACGAGACGTATGATGGCTCCGCGGTCGGGGAAGATGCCCACGACGTCGGTGCGTCGCCTGATTTCCTTGTTCAGGCGTTCCTGCGGGTTTGAGGACCAGATCTGCCGCCAGATCTCCCGTGGGTAGGCGGTGAACGCGAGCAGGTCTGCTTTCGCTTCGGAGAGATGTTCCGCGGCACGAGGAAGTTTTTCGGTGAGCCCGTCGACGACCCGGTCGAACTGGACGACGACCTCGTTCGCGTCGGCCTGATCGAAGATTGTTCTCACGACGGTGGCGACCCAGGGCTGCGACGATTTCGGTGTGAGGACGAGGAGGTCTCGCAGGTAGTGGGTACGGCATCTCTGCCACGAGGCGCCGGGCAGGGTCGCTCCGATCGCGTTGACCAGGCCGCGGTGGGCGTCGGAGGTCACCAGGCGCACCCCGGACAGGCCCCGGGCGACCAGGCCGCGGAAGAACGCCAGCCAGCCGGCGCCGTCCTCGCTGCTCACGACGTCCAGGCCGAGGATCTCCCGGTGCCCGTCGCCGTTGACCCCGACGGCGAGCAGACAGTGCACGTTGATCACACGGCCGCCCTCGCGGACCTTCATCGTCAACGCGTCCGCCTGCACGAACCGGTACGGACCGGCGTCCAACGGTCTCGACCGGAACGCCTCGACCTGGCCGTCGAGATGCTTCGCCAGCTCGGACACCTGTGACTTCGAGATGTGCGCCACCCCGAGCTGCTCGACGAGTTTGTCGACCCGGCGGGTGGACACCCCGAGCAGATACGACGTCGCGACGACCGAGATCAGTGCCTGTTCCGCCCGCCGGCGGCGTGTCAGCAGCCATTCCGGGAAGTACGACCCGGCCCGCAGCTTCGGAATCGCGAGATCAAGTGTTCCGGCCCGGGTATCCCACTCGCGCGGCCGGTAACCGTTACGGCGATTCGTGCGATCCGGTGATATCTCGCCGTATTCAGCGCCACAGGCACTGTCCGCCTCGGCGCTCATCAACGCCTCCGCGAACGCCTTCACCATCGAGCCCAGCAGATCAGGACTCGCCGCCAGCAGTTCCTTGCCGAGCCCTTCGGCATCGGTCACAGTCGGACGCACGGCCATCGCGTATCTCCTCATCGAGTCGCTTTCGCAGGTTTCTCGTGAGGATCACGCGGTGGTCGCTCTACGTCACGAACTGCCACGCCGGCGAGTCGCTAGACGATCACGATCCGTACACCACGTCCGTGGACTCCACT